>DATCUG010000353.1:0-4927 GCA_036567525.1 Streptosporangiaceae bacterium
CGCCGCCATCCCGGACGACGTGGCCACCGCGGCCTCGGCGCCCTCGATCGCCGCGAGCTTGTCGTGCAGGTATTGCTGGGATGGCGTCGAGTTGAGCCGGATGTACTTGAGGTCGTGGTAGCCGGTGCCCGGCTCGACCTCGTACACCGTCCCCTGATAGATCGGGAAGACCACCGAGCCGTCCGGCCCAGGCCGGCGTTCCCCGCCATGGACGGCCAGCGTGTCGATCGATTCACCGTTTCCGTGCACTCCGCCTCCTCCTGCCGCGCGGTAATCCCGGTCACCATCACAGCAACCGGGCCGCGGTTCAGCAATCCTGGCCTGCGCTATCCAGCCGGCCCATCCTGGCGGATCAGGTCGGCCGCACGCTCCGCGGTGAGCATGACGGTGACCACCGGATTGACTGACGGGATGGCCGGGAACACCGACGCGTCGGCCACCCGCAGCCCGGTCACGCCGCGCACCCGCAGCGCCGGGTCCAGCACCGCGAGCGGGTCGCCGGCGGCGCCCATCCGGCAGGTGCCGCTGACGTGGTACACGGTCTGGTGGGTGGCCCGGGCCAGGGCCGAGATGTCGGCATCCGATGTGACCTGCGGCCCCGGGAACACCTCACGCACCAACTGGGCCGCCATCGGCTCGGACTCGCCGATCCGCCGGGCCGCGCGCACCGCGGCGACCAGGACGGCTTCGTCCGCGCCGGCCGGGTCGGTGAAGTACCGGTAATCGATCGATGGCCGCTCGTCCGGATCGGCGCTGGTGATCCAGACCCGGCCCCGGCTGCGCGGCTTGGCCACGTTCGGCGCGATCGCCATGTAGTGCGGTGGCATGGCCACGCCGTGCGCGACCACGTGGTCCACCCATGCCTCGACCGGGAAGTGCATGGCGATATCCGGGCGGGCCGCGCCCGGGCTGAGCCGCAGCAGCGCCCCGGCGTCCCAGCCGGTGGCGCACACCGGGGAGGGCGGTTCGGCGACCTCCCACACCACGATGCCCTCGGCGTGGTCCATCAGGTTCTCTCCCACCCCCGGCAGGTCAGCGCGGACGCCGACGCCGGCCGCGGCCAGCACGGCCGCCGGGCCGATCCCGGACAGCTGCAGCAGCCGCGGCGAGTCGATGGCGCCGGCGCAGACCACCACCTCCCGGCGGGCCCGGATCTCCGCGCTGGCGCCCTGACCGTCGCGGACCAGCACGCCGGTGGCCCGGTTTCCCCGGTCGAGCAGCACCCGCAGCGCCCGCGTCCGCAGCAGCACCCGCAGGTTGGCCCGGCTGCGCTGGGCCGGATGCAGGTAGCAGATGGACGACGAGGACCGGGTGTTGGTCTCCGGCTGGTAGCCGATCTCGAAGAACCCGGTGCCCTCGATCACGTCCTCGTCGTTCCAGGACGTCCGGACGGGCAGCCCCAGCGCGGCACCGGCCGACTGGATCACGCCGGCCACGAACGGGTTCTGGTCCTGCGGCGGCACCGGCGTGATCGGCGCCTGCAGCCGGCCGAAGTACGGGTGCACGGTGGCGGCGTCCCAGCCAGCGGCGCCGAGTTCGGTCCACTCCCGCAGGTCGGCCACCCGGGGCCGCCACGCGATCATGGTGTTGGCGGTGGAGCAGCCGCCGAGAATCCGCAACCGGGCCTGCCGGATGCCGGAGTTGCCCCGCTCCTGGCGCACCGACCGGTAATCCAGGTCGTACTCGCCTTCCAGCATCTCGGCCCACCGCCGGATCGAGCGCGCCCGCGGCTCGTGCTCATCGCTCGGGCCCCACTCGATGAGCCCGACCGAGACGCCCGGGTCCTGGGCGAGCCGCGCCGCCACGATGCAGCCCGCTGTGCCACCCCCGACCACCAGGTAGTCGAACTCGGCCATCAACGCTCCCCTTCATTGTTCTTAACGCCAGTACCGGGTACTGGCGTTAAGAAAAAATGCGGTTGTTCCTGGAGCTCAGGAGGGCGGGTAGCCGACCATCAGAACGCCGTGACAGTCCTGCTCGCCGGTCCGGTAGATGTGCGGGCCGTCGCCGCTGTACCGGGCGTAGTCGGCGGGGCCGAGGGTGAGCGGGCCGGTGGCCGGGCCGACCGTGATCGACCCCTCGTGCACCAGCACCCGCTCCACGACGCCGCTGCCGTGCGGGCTGCCCAGGTGCTCGGCCCCGGCCGGCAGGAACATGTCGAATACCTCGACCAGGCCGCCGCGCTCGATCCGGTCCAGCAGCCGCAGGTCGAGCTGGCCGCCGGGGGTGGCGCCGTGCACCCGCGGGCCCTGCTGGGCCCTCACCACCACCGTGGTGGTTTCCCGCCGGTCCTCCAGCAGGTCGCTGAACGGCACGCCGAGCGCGATGGCCAGCGACCAGAGCGTCTCGATGGTCGGGTTGCCGCGGCCCTGCTCCAGGTTGGCCAGCGTGGCCTTGGCCAGGTCAGCGCGGGTCGCCAGGGTGGCCAGCGACAGCCGCCGGGAGGTGCGGAGCCGGTGCAGGTTGGCCGCCAGGACATCGCCGACGTCCGGGAAGGCCCGGTCCGCTGAGTCACCCGCCATGGTCATCTGCCATGCCAACGAACTATACCAACGGTCTAATGAGATGTTACGCTCCGCCCCAAAACCACCCATCCGAGGCCCACCACTCACACCAGAGGGATTCCAGAGTGCTGCGAACCGGCCAGGACTACATCGAGTCGATCCGCGACGGGCGGGAGGTGTGGATCGACGGGGAGCGGGTCAGCGATGTGGCCAGCCACCCGGCGTTCGCGCCCATCGTGCGGCTGCGCGCCCGGATCTACGACATGGCCCACCAGGACGGCCCCCGGGATCTGCTGAGCTACGCCGACGAGGAGTCGGGCGAGCGCTGTGCGACCACCTCGCGCCCGCCGCACACCCGGGACGACTGGCGGGCCAAGCGGGCGTCGGTCGACGCCATCCTCGATGAGGCCGGCGGCGTGATCACCCGGGTGGGCGACGAGACGGTCGGCGAGATGTGGTCACTGCTCGACGGGCAGAACGTACTGAACGAGATCGACCCGACGTTCTCGGCCAACATCGCCCGGCACGTCCGCCGCGCCCAGCTGCGCGACCCGTTCCACGTCTCGGCCAACACCGACCCGAAGGGGAATCGCTCGCTGCGGCCCCAGGACCAGGACCCGGATGTGCTGCTGCACGTGGTCCGCGAGACGGATAACGGCATCGTCGTGCGCGGCGCCAAGTTCGAGACCGCGGCCGCCTACGCCAACCAGGCGTTCGTCAAGCCGACCATCGGCGAGTGGAACAACGAGGTGCTCAGCGACTACGCCGTCGGCTTCCTGGCCGACATGGGCGCCCCGGGCATCCGGCACATCTGCCGGTCCGCCTTCCGGGGCCAGGACGCCGCCGATGACTACCCGCTGACCAGCCGGTACGACGAGATCGACACCATGATCGTTTTCGACGACGTGGAGATCCCGTGGGAGAACGTGTTCTTCTACCGGCACACCAGGGCGGCCGCGTTCATCCGGGCCACCCTGCACCGGTACAGCATCTTCCCCTACGTGCAGCGGTACGCCCGGTTCGCCGATTTCCTGCTGGGCGTCGCGTATGCCAGCGCCCGGTCCACCGGGGTGACCATGCACCAGGCCGTGCGGGAGAAGATCGCCCAGATCGCGTGCTACCGCGAGGGCATCAACGCCCACCTCACCGCGGCCATCGAGCTGGCCGAGCCCAGCCCCGGCGGGCTGCTGATGCCCAATCAGCCGATGATGTACGCCGCCCGGGTGTTCGCCTCGACCCAGCTGCCGGCGGTCATGCACACCGTCCGCGACCTGTGCGGATGCCAGGTCAGCCTGATGCCTAGCAAGGCCATGTTCGACACCCCGGAGGCGGGCGAGTGGCTGCGCAAGTACTTCACCATCGGGGAGATCCCGGCCGAGGAGCGGCGCAAGCTGTTCGCGCTGGCCCGCGACCTGCTCAACTCGGACTACGCCGGGCACCGGCTGACGTTCCAGCTGTTCGCCCAGTCGCCGCCGTTCTCGCACCTGCTGGCCGTCTACAACAACTACGACTTCAGCGGCCCGCTGGACCTGGTGGCCAGGTACTCCGGTGTCGCGGATTCGGTGCGCAAGCAGTGAGCGAGGCGGAGGGGCGCGGCGGGGACTGGACTGACGAGCCCGGTTTTGGCGAGGAGGGAAGGAGCCGCAGTGAAGGGGGAACGGGGAGGTGGGCGGGGCCCCGGAGCCGAGCGAACCAGCAAGCAGAGCGCGGGGACGGTGCTGGTCAGGGGCGGGAGCCGATCGTGGCCGGCGGGCACCTGCGGATCCGGCCGTTCAACACCGCGGACAGCTATCCCGAGCAGCGGCTGGACAACGACCTGTGCCAGGCCGTGGTGGCCGGGAACACCGTCTACCTGCGCGGCCAGGTGGCCCAGGACCTGGACACCGGGGCTAGCGTGCACATCGGCGACCCGGCCGCGCAGGCCGGGCAGGTGATGGCGAATGTGCGGACGCTGCTGGCCGAGGCGGGCGCAGACCTCGGGCACGTGGTGAGCTGCACCGTCTACCTCACCGACATCCGGCACCGCGAGCCGGTGTACCGGGTGCTCGGACGGCACCTCAAGGGCGTCTACCCGGTGTTCACCGGGCTGGTCGTGGCCGCGCTGGCCCGCCCTGAGTGGCTGGTCGAGGTCACCGTGGTGGCGGTGAAACCATGACGTTCTCCCTGGTGGGCCGGTGCGAGCGGACCGGCGCGGTGGGCGCGGTGATCGCGTCGGCCAGCATGGCGGTGGCCGCGCGCTGCGCGGCCGTCCGGGCCGGCGCGGGCGCGGTGTGCAGCCAGAGCACCACCGACCCGCGGCTGCGCGAGGCGCTGCTCGCGGCGATGGCCGGCGGCCTGGCCGCCGGCGACGCGATGGCGGCGGTCACCGGCGCCGCCGGGGACATCGCGTACCGGCAGCTGGTGGCGGTCGACGCGGCCGGGGG
>DATCUG010000354.1:0-8231 GCA_036567525.1 Streptosporangiaceae bacterium
CTCGGGCAGCAGCCGGGCGGCCAGGATGAACGGGGCCACGCCGAGCGGCTCCGGGTCGATGCCCAGCGCGATGTGCGTCATGGTCGCGTTGCCGGCCAGCGCGACCTCGTACACCTCGGCCGGGTCCACGCCGGCCTCGGCGCACACCTCAGCGGCCAGTTCGCCCAGCGTCTGGTGGGCCAGGCTGGTCAGCTTGCCCAGCGTGGCCGGGTCCAGCATGGTGGCGCTGATCCGGGTGATCACGTCGGCGCCGAACGGCTGCTGCGCGTTCAGCGCCGAGGCGACCGCAGCCGGCGTGCCGGTGGCCAGGTCGAGCAGGGTGGCCACCACTGTGGTGGTGCCCAGGTCGAACGCGATGCCGAAGATCCGCCCGCTGGTGTCCCCGGGCTGCACGTCGATCAGCACGTCGTCCACGATGACCGCGGTGACCTGGTAGTCCGCTTCTCTCAGGGCCGGGCCGACGGCGCGCAGCGCGTGCAGGTCGGCCCGCAGCTCCAGGTCGTCCACCGCGGCCAGCAGCCGCTCCAGGTCACTGCGCTGATCGGCCAGCGTGGGCTCGTCCAGCTCCAGGTACCGCTTCTGCACCGCGGGCCGCAGGATGACCTGCCGGCCCACCCCGACGGTGGCCGCTTTGGGCCGGGTGACCAGCGGCGGCACGTGGATCGTGGTGTCCCCGGCTGCCTGCGCGCGGCAAGCCAGCCGCCAGCCCTCGTGCAGTTCTTCTTTACTGAACGCCCGCTCGTCCAAGGCCGTCGGCGGTGCGGCGCCGTCCAGCACCTGAACCTTGCACTTCTTGCAGGTGCCGTGGCCGCCGCAGGTCGAATCGATGGCGATGCCGTTCCAGCTGGCTGCGTCGAACAGGGTGACCCCGGCCGGTACCCGGACCTGGCGGCCGCTCGGCTCGTAACGCAGGTCGACCCGGGCCGGCCCGGCGGCCAGCCCGTCGGCGTCCTGGGCTACCGGCAAGGTCATGTCTGCGCCTGCGCGGCCTGTGCTTGCTGGGCCCGGTGCCTGGCGATCCAGGCCGCGCCCCATTCGTCCCGGTTCAGCAGCAGGTCGGCGGCCTGCACCGCGCGGACGATCTGCGGCGAGCGGGCGTCCAGGATGGCGCTGGTCAGCCCGCTGTGGATGGCCATCGGCAGGAACGCCGCGCCGAGCGTGTGCCGGTCCGGCATGCCGAACGACACGTTGGACGCGCCCAGCGTGGTGTTCACCCCGAACTCGGCGCGGAGCAGTTCGATGGTCTGCATGGTCTTGACGACGACGGAGGTATCGGCACCGACCGGCATGGCCAGCGGGTCGATGACGATGTCCTCGATCGGGATGCCGTACTTCCCGGTCGCGGTGTCGATGATCTTGCGGGCCAGCTCAACCCTTCTGGCTGGCTCGTCCGGGATCTCTTCCTCGTCGTTGGGCAGCGCGATGACGGCCGCGCCGTACTGCTTGACCAGCGGCAGGATGGCGTCCAGCCGCTCGTCCTCGGCCGTCACCGAGTTGACCAGTGCCTTGCCCTGGTAGGTGGCCAGGCCCGCGTCGAGCACCTCGATGATCGAGGAGTCGATGCACAGCGGCAGGTCGGTCAGCCCCTGGATCAGCTTGACCGCCGCCACCATCAGTTCTTTCTCGTCGGCCAGCGGGGCGCCCATGTTCACGTCGAGGACCATGGCGCCCCCGGCCACCTGCTGGGCCACGTCGATCTCGATCCGGGACAGGTCGCCCCGGCGCAGCTGCTCCTGGAAGATCTTCCGGCCGGTCGGGTTGATCCGCTCGCCGATGATGCAGAACGGCTGCTCGGGGCTGATCGTGACGGTCTTACTGGCCGACCTGAGCACTGTCTCCATGCTGTACTCCCTAGGCCGAGACGGTCGCGCGGCGCTGCTGCAGCAGTTCCTTGGCCCGGACCACGGCGGCCGACGCGTCGGACGCGTAGCCGTCCGCGCCGACCACGTCGGCGTACTCCTGTGTGACCGGGGCGCCGCCGACCATCACGATCACCTGGTCGCGCAGCCCGGCCTTCTGCAGCGCGTTGATGTTGGCCTTGAACATCGGCATGGTCGTGGTCAGGAACGCGGAGAAGCCGACGATGTCCGGCTTGTGCTCCTGGATCGCGGCCACGAACTTCTCCGGCGCGACCTGCACGCCGAGGTCGATGACCTGGAACCCGGCCCCCTCGAACATGATGTTGACCAGGTTCTTGCCGATGTCGTGCACGTCGCCCTTGACCGTGCCCATCACGATGGTGCCGATCGACTCGGCGCCGGTCTCGGCCAGCAGCGGGCGGAGGATTTCCAGCGCCCCGGCCATGGCCTTGCCCGCGATCAGCATCTCCGGCACGAAGAAGTCGCCTCGCTCGAACCGGGCGCCGACTTCTTCCAGCGACGGGATCAGCGCCTCGTAGAGCAGGGTTTCCGGGCCGAGGCCCATGTCCAGCCCCTGCCGGGTCAGGCTGAGTACCTCGGGCCCGTTGCCGACCAGCGTGAAGTCATATAGCTGGCGGAGCAGTTCTTCCTGGGTCACGCGGCACCTTCCTTCGTCGTGGGGATGACTTCTCCCGGCCCCTGGTCAGTGAGCCCGTGGTCAGTAGGCCGGTGGCCGAGGGTGGCGGACAGGCCGTTGGCTTCGGTGACGCACGCTTTGGCCACCTCGGGGAGCCGGGCCGGGGTGAGCCGGCTGGCCGGGGCGGACACCGACAGCGCGGCCACCACCACCGCGCCGTCCCGGAACACCGGTGCGGCCACCGCGACCAGGCCGGGCTCCAGTTCCTCGTCGGTGATCGCGTAACCGCGGCGGCGCACGTCGAGCAGGTCATCATCGAGCATGGCGCGGCTGGTGATGGTCCGCGTGGTGCGGGCGTCCAGGCGGCCCTCAGGCAGTTCGGCGGCGCCGTAGGCGAGCAGCACCTTGCCCAGCGCGGCGCAGTGCAGCGGCACCGGGCGGCCCAGCCAGTTGGTCCCGCCGATCAGGTACCGGCTGTCCACCTGGGCGATCTGCTCGACCATGCCGTCGCGGGCCACGCCCAGGTTGACGGTCTCGCCGGTCAGCTCGCCGAGCCGGTCCAGGAACGGGCGGGCCACCTCGGTCAGCCCAGCCTCGGCCCCGCCGCGCCAGGCGTACCGGACGAACACCTCACCGGGGGAGAACCGGCCATCCGCGGTGCGCCGGACCAGGCCGCCCCGTTCCAGCGCGTCGAGCAGCCGGGAGGTCGTGCTCTTGGCCAGCCCGGTGGCCGCGGCCAGTTCGGTGAACGTCACCGAGTCGGCCGCGTGCACCACCTCGGTGACCAGCCGCGCCGCCCGGTCCACCGCCTGGGTTCCGGTGGGGGTTGCCGTCATGCCCGTGCCTGTTCTGCCCGTGCCTGTTCTGATCGTGCCTGTTCTGATCGCACCCATGAGTTCCATGTTACGGAACTCTGTTCTACGATGTGATGCTACGTAGGGGGCTGGCAGAGGGTCAAGATTGGGGTGCCGATGTTCCGCAACGCGATGCCGCGCTACGAGATCCTGTCCGCCGACGCGATCAGCGTGCTGGACCGGGGCTGGCGGCGGATCGTCTCGGAGATCGGCGTCCAGTTCGCCAAGCCGGAGGCGGTGGAGCTGTTCCGCCAGGCAGGCCAGAAAGTGGACGGCGAGGTGGTCTTCCTCGACCCGGACTTCGTCCTGGAGCAGGTGGCCAAGGCGCCCCGGGAGTTCGATCTGCAGGCCCGCAACCCGGCCAACAACGTGCACATCGGCGGCGACAACATGGTGTTCGGCGCGGTGTATGGCTCGCCGTTCATCCGCGAGGGCGATGTCCGGCGGGACGCCACCCTGGACGACTTCCGCCGGCTCTGCATGCTGTCCCAGTCGTTCCCCGAGCTGGACTCGGCCGGGGGAGTGATCTGCGAGCCGAACGACGCGCCGCTCGACTCGCGGCACCTGGACATGATCTATGCGCTGCAGACGCTGACCGACAAGATCTACATGGGCAATGTGGTGTCCGGGCCGAATGCGGCCGACACCATCAAGATGACCGAGATCCTGTTCGGCGGTGGGCAGGGCGCCGCGGCGGGGCGGGAGTCCATCGAGCAGACTCCGGCCACCGTTTCGCTGATCAACTGCAACTCGCCGCTGCGCTGGGACGACCGGATGCTGGACGCCCAGTTCGAGTACTGCGCGGCCAACCAGGCCGTGGTCATGACGCCGTTCCTGCTGATGGGCGCGATGTCACCGGTGGCCATCCCGGCCGCGCTGGTGCAGCAGCTGGCCGAGGCGCTGTCCGGCATCGCGCTGGCCCAGCTCATCCGGCCCGGCTGCCCGGTCGTGTTCGGCTCGTTCCTGTCCAACATCGACATGCAGTCCGGCTCACCCAGCTTCGGCACCCCGGAATCGGCCATCGGGCTGCTCTGCACCGGCCAGCTGGCCCGGCACTTCGGGCTGCCGTTCCGCACCGGTGGCGGGCTGAACTCCAGCCAGACCGCGGATGCGCAGGCCGCCTACGAGGCGCTGATGACGCTGCTGCCGACGTTCCTGGCCGGCACCAACTTCGTCATGCACGCGGCCGGCTGGCTGGAGGGCGGCCTGGTCAGCTGCTATGAGAAGTTCATCATCGACATCGAGCTGCTGCGCATGCTGCGGGTCGAGTTCACCCCGCTGGAGATTTCCGAGGAGTCGCTCGCGTTCGGGGCGCACGAGGAGGTCGGGCACGGCGGGCACTTCCTCGGCGCGGCGCACACCATGGAGCGGTTCCGGGAGTGCTTCTACCGGCCGCTGCTGTCCTCCACCGCCAACTACGAGCGGTGGCTCAAGCTGGGCGGCAAGGATGCCACCGCGCGGGCCAGTGAGATCTGCGCCAAAACGCTGGAGGAGTACCAGCCACCGCCGCTGGACGAAGCGATCCGCGCCGAGCTGGCGGAGTTCGTCACCCGCCGCCGCGCCGAACTAGGCGACTAGCTCGCGCCCGCTAGCTCTCGTCTGCGGCCGGCTGTTCGGGCGCCGGGCCGGGGAGCGGGGTCCAGGCGAAGGCTAGTGCGCAGCCGAGCAGGCCCAGGATCAGGCCGAGGATGAAGCCGCCCAGGTTGGACGTGATCCACGAGGCCACCGTCAGCAGCATGGCGACGATCGAGTAAAAGAGCCGCTGCTCCGGCGCGAAGATCAGCAAGAGCCCACACACGGCCAGCAGGACCGGCACCGCCTCCCCCGCCAGCCCTTCCACGCCGAGGTGGACGACCACGTGCAGCGGCGCGATCTCGGTCAGGAACATCTCGGTGCCGGCCAGCAGGATGAACAGCCCGCCCCAGAACGGACGGCGCCGCCGCCACTCCCTGAAGACCCGCCAGGCCCGGACTGGGGGCACCGGCCGGCGCTGGCTGACCCGGCGGGGGGCATGGTCCGGGTCAGCCAGCTGGGCCAGACCAGCCTGGCCGGCTGGGTCGGCCAGATCGCCCGAGTCAGCCAGGCCGGCCCTATCGGCCGGGAAGCCGGGCAGCGTCAGCCTGGGTGCGGCGGCGCAGCCCGGCTCAGGCGGCGTGGTCATGACCTAGCAGCCAGCGGAGCTGAAGCCCAGGCTGAGGCCGGGCAGGGTGAACGTGGCCGCGGTGGTGGCGTAGTTGGTCTGCCGCAGGTTGGTGATCGTCACGTGATCGGACTGCTGGGCGAACACGCCTGGGCTGCCCTTCACGCCAGGCACCTGGTTCAGCGTGCTGGCGTCCTGGCCGACGTCGATGTTGTTGAACGAGGCGTCGCCGGACAGCTGGCTCGAATCCACCACCAGGGTGTCCGCGCTGACCGGGGTGCTGCCCGTGCCAGCGGTGATCTTCAGGTAGCTGCCGCCGAGGTTCACGCTCTGGCACAAGTTGGTCAGCGTGGCCGACTTGATCGCGGACACCACCAGGACCATCTGCCCGCCGGTCTTGCCCGCGTTAGGGCTGTTCGGGATCATCGAGTCCAGCGTGGCGAACTGCTCGAAACCGGTGCCGTCGAGCTTGTCGGCGGTGACCGTGAACGGCATGCCGGAGATGGAGAACTGGGCGGCCAGCACGCCCTGGGCGGTGAGAAACGCCAGTGTGCCCGTGAGCACACCGGAGATGCCCAGCATCGCGCCGAACCGGCGCCAGCGCACCCGGCCCGGCCGGCGCCGCGCCGCAGTGGCCGCACCGGGTGGCGCGGGTTCACGGTCAAGAATCATTTCCGCTCCTTGCGAGCGCAATGGCTGGCCAGCCGCTGACGGCGCAGCGCAGCCCTGGTGGACGGCATGGTTGGCCAGCCGATCCGGCGGCCATCGGGGGAATGGCGGCCAGGATTGGCTGGTGTTAAAGGGCGGGGCGAGGTGACAGGAAGTTACCGCAGAGTAGAGATTCGAGTCAAGACCGCACTATGGTGGCGCCGTGCGCATTGGCATGCTGACCTTCGCGGATTGGCTCGTGACCTGGAAGATTGGCTTACCGGCCTGGTCAGGGCCATTATGCTCAGCCAATCTTCGGCCCGCAGGGTGCCGGCTCGAGGCCGCCGTCACCCGGGTCGGCCAGCCCATGCCGGGCCGCCTCGGCCGGCCCGAGGAACGGTGCCAGGGCGAAGTAGGTCAGCACTGGGAGCAGGTCAGGCAGCTCGGCCGCGCGGCCCTGCGCGACGTAGTGGTAGATGGTGGAGTGGATGCCGCCGACGATCGAGCCGACCAGTTCGCCCGCCGCGGGCAGGCCGGGCCGGGCCGGTGCGGCCGCGAAGAACTGGTCGAAGCGGCGCAGCAGCCGGTCCCGCTCCCGGCGCGCGGCCGGCCCGGCCGCGTCCACCTCCACGATGGCCAGCCGGGCGAACGCGGGCACGCTGGCCAGCGTGCCCAGCAGCGTGCGAAGCGCCGCCCGGATGCCGGCGGGCCAGTCGCCAGCCTGCTGATACGCGGATTCCATCAGGTTCAGCACCACGCCGATGCCATGCCGGTAGGTGGCCAGGAACGCGTCGTCCTTCCCCTCGAACAGGGTGTAGAACGCAGGCCGGGTCACCCCGGCCGCCTGGCAGATGTCGGTCACCCGGGCGGCCGTGTACCCCTTGAGCGCCACTGTCCGGGCCAGCCCGTCGAACAGCCGGTCGCGCTGGGTGGCCGCGACGACTTCAGGCGGGACCCGGCTCGGCCCGCGTTTGATCACCCGGGACGGGTCGCGGCCGGGCCGGGCGCCGGGGAGTTCGGTGAGCCGCGGCAGCGGCTGCGGTGGGTCGTCGCTGCGCGCAGTCAAAGTTCCCCTCCCGGACGCTTGACTTCAAAACTCGCGGGGTTTACAACATCCGTAGGTATTCATCTTAGCCGGGGCGGCAGGCGGGTACCAGACCAATCCACTACCCGTTTTGGCGCGGCAGACGGAGTCGCCGCACACCATTTTCTTCGTGCTGCCCGGGTACGGTCGGCGCCGTGACCAGCGCAGCACGGCCGGGGGCCACAGTAAGCAGGAAGGAGTTGCCCCGGGGCTTTGCCGCGCATCAGTTCTAGCTGACCAAGGGGGGTGTCAACGATTGCCTAAATACCCAATGGAGGGTTGACACCATGCGCAAACAGATCTACTTCGCGGTTGCCGCGGCCGGTGCCATGCTGAGCGCACTAGCGGCGCTGCCCGCCAGCGCGGCCACCACGGATGTGCTGACCTCCGGCAGCCTGGCCGGGACCAACGTGGCCGTCGGCGACGTGATCACGTCCTCGCTGGCTTCCGGTACCACGGCCAACTTCTACTCCTCCAGCACCGGCACGTCCGGCGTCACGTGCAGCACGTCCAGCTTCACCGGGACGGTGCTGACCAACCCGGCGGCCAGTGGGACGGCCACCGAGTCGGTGACCGACCAGGAGTTCAGCGATTGCTCGTCCAACGTCGTCGGCGTGCTCGGGGTCACCAGCGTGACCGTGCAGAACCTGCCGTTCAGCGCGGCGGTGGATGACAGCACGGACACCATCACCATCACCGGGACTGACGCGGCGCCAATCGAGACCACCGTGGTGCTGAGCACCCTGCTCGGCTCGGCTACCTGCGTCTATGAGGCGGACGCGGATACCGTGACCGGCGCGGTGTCCAACACGGACAACTCGATCACGTTCACCAACCAGCAATTCGACCTGCAGTCGGGCTCGTCGCTCTGCTTCGCCAACGGTTTCTTCTCGGCCACCTATGCGCCGGTGCAGGACAGCACGGCCGGCAGCGCCGCGGTCTTTGTGAACTAGCGCCGCGCGGCACCGCTCCGCCGCGGCGGCCCCCGGGCCGCCGCGGCGGCTAGCAT
>DATCUG010000355.1:0-3578 GCA_036567525.1 Streptosporangiaceae bacterium
TATAGAGCCGAGCCAATGGTCCTGTTAGCCGGACCATTGCCGTCCTAGCGTGGTCGTCGTGACCGAACTCCGCACCGCGCTCCTCCCCAGCCACGCCACCCGTGCCGCCCGCGCCACCCGCCCCGCCGGGCCGGGACCGGCCGCCGCACGGGTCAGCCTGGCCGCGGTGGCGATGGGCGTGGCCGCGATCGCCATGGTCGGCGGCAGCGTCGCCATCTCGGGCGTGCTGGCCAGCGCGCCGATGCTCACCGCCGAAGCGGTCCGGTACGCGGCGGCCTGCCTGCTGCTGATGCTGTTCGCCCGGCTGGCCGGGCAGCGGCTGACCGTGCCGCGCGGCACCGAGTGGCTGTGGCTGGGCGGCGTCGCACTGACCGGGCTGGTGCTGTTCAATATCGCCCTGGTGCTCGGGTCCGGGCACGCCGAGCCGGCCGTGCTCGGCGTCTCGGTGGCCTGCGTCCCGCCGCTGCTGGCCGTGCTCGGCCCGCTGGCCGACCGGACCCGGACCAGCCGGCCCAGCCGGGCCGGGGTGGCGGCCGCGCTGGTGGTGACGTGCGGGGCCGCGCTGGTCACCGGGCTGGGCCGGACCGACGCGGTGGGGGTGGTGTGGGCCGCCGTGGTGTGCGGCTGTGACGCCGCGTTCACCCTGCTGGCCATGCCGGTGCTCGGCCGGCACGGACCGTGGGGAGTCTCGGTGCACGCCACCTGGATCGCGGCTGTCCTGTACGGCGCGGCGGGCCTGGTACACGACGGGCCGGCCGCGGTGACCCGGCTCCGCCCGGACGACTGGCTCGCGGTCGGCTACCTTGCTGTCATCACGGCGGCCGCGTTCGTGCTGTGGTACTCGGCGGTCAGGCGGCTGGGCGCCGGCCGGGCCGGCCTGCTCGGCGGCGTGGCCCCGATCTCGGCCGCGCTTGTCGGGGTCCTGCTCGGCGGGCCAGCGCCCCGGCCGCTGGTCTGGGTGGGCGTCGCGGTGGTGCTCGCCGGGCTCGCCCTGGGGCTGCGGAACCGGCCCGCGGAAACGATGAGGTAACCGATGTACTTCCAGCACTCCGCCGATATCTGGCGGGACTTCCCGGACCTGGTGCCCGGCGTCCTGGCGGCCAGCGGCATCACCGCCGAGGTGCCGGTCCCGGCGCGCACGGCCGAGTTCACCGCGATCGCCGCGTCCCGGCTGGCTGGGGTCACGGAAAGCGAGCTGCCGGAGATCCAGGCCTGGCGGCGGGCGTTCGCCCGGATGGGGCTCAAGCCGACCCAGTACCGGTGCGCGTCCGAGTCGCTGCTCCGGCGGTTCCGCAAGGAAGGGACGCTGCCGCGACTGCATCCCCTGGTCGACCTGTGCAACGCCGCCTCGCTGGCATTCGCCATCCCGGTGGCCGTGCTCGACGTAGCCAAGATCAGCGGCGACCTGGAAGTGCGCTACGCGGCCGGGGACGAGAAGTACCTGACGTTCTCCGGCGAGGTGGAGCATCCGGCCGCCGGTGAGGTGATCTTCGCCGACGAGGCCGGCCAGGCCCATGCCCGCCGCTGGACGAACCGGCAGAGCGGCCTGTCCGCCGTGCAGGACGGCACGGCCGACGTGCTCATCGTGGCCGAGGCGCTGCACGACTCGGCGGCCACCGACGTGCCCGGGCTGATGGCGGCCCTCGCCGCCGAACTAGCCGCAGTCTGGTCGGCCGCGGCCGAGCCGGCCGTGCTGACCCCGTCCGCACCGCGCTTTCCCGTCGCGCCGTAGCCTGGGCCTGCCGCCGGCCCCGGCTATCCGGCAACCCGGCTACCCGGCGCGGACAGGAGACCTCGGTGATCAGTCTGGACCGGGACGGCGACGTCTGGATCCTGCGCATGGCGGCCGGTGAGAACCGGTTCAACCTGGAGTGGCTGGACGCGGTGAACACCGCGCTGGACGAGGTGACGGCGGCGGCCGGCCCGGGCGCACTGGTCAGCACGGGCCAGGGCAAGTTCTACACCAACGGCCTGGACCTGGACTGGCTGGCCGGCTACCCGGACGCGGGCGCATTCCTGACCGGGGTGAACCAGCTGAACGCCCGGCTGCTCACGCTGCCGCTGCCCACCGTGGCCGCGGTCAACGGGCACGCGTTCGGCGCCGGCGCGGTGCTCGCGATCGCGCACGACATCCTGGTCATGCGGGCGGACCGGGGTTACTGGTGCATGCCCGAGGCGGATCTGGGCCTGCCGGTCACCGGCCCGATGTACGCGGTGCTCGAAACCAAGCTGCCCCGGCGCGCCGCCCAGGAGGCCATCCTCACCGGCCGCCGGTTCGGCGGGACGGACGCCGCCGCGGCCGGCATCGTGCAGCACGCGGTCCCAGCCGACGATGTGCTGCCGCGGGCCGTGGAGCTGGCCGCGGGCCTGGCCGCCAAGGACCGCCGGACGCTGGCCGCGCACAAGCGGCTGCTGTTCGGCGCGGCGGCTCAGGCCGCCCTGGGCTAGCCTGCGGCGGTCACGAGCTCGGCACGTAACCGCCGGTGCAGATGTTCTCGTAGTGGCTGGGGCTGAACGACTGGTGCTCCCCCGGGAAGTACCACTCGACCGCCTGGTACATCAGCTTCCCGTCGCAGGTGCCCAGGTGGAACGCGACCACCGTGGCGGGCTGCTGGGTGCCGGTGGCGACGGACTGGTTCGGCCCGACGTATTCGGCCAGGCCCTGCCCGATCGCCTTGCGGGCGCCCCAGGACTGCCACGTGATGTGCCTGACCAGGCCGGTCGGGTCGCCGCCGTTGAAAATCTTGGCCGGCTCGACCAGGCCGAACCCCTGGCCCTGGGCGAACACCCCGGCGAGCTGGCCGAGCGTCGGCGTGGGGGTTCTCGTGCTGGCGGCCGGCTGGGACGGGCTGGCCGAGCAGCCGGTGATCACCACGGCGGCGGCCATCGCGGCCAGCACGGCCTGGGTCACTCGGGTGGCGGCGTCGTTCATGTCGTGCTCCCCCTTAGCGGGCGCGGGTGTGGACGCACCTTTGAGTCCCGGGCCTGGCCCGCGCCAGCAACTTCCAGGGATAAAGACGAAACTCACGCCGTTCTGGATGGCCCGACTTTTGCGGCTTCCACAGATAGGTCGGCTTCGGGATTATCTGCAACCAGACGTATGTGCGTATGCTCAGGTCATGGGCGCGAACACGGTCGAACGGACCGTCCCTGACATCAGCTTCCTGCTGGCCCACGCCAGCCACGTGCTGGCCACCCGGATGACCGAAGCGCTGCAGGAGATCGGGCTGACCCCGCGCATGCAGTGTGTCCTGATGCACGCGCTGCCCGGCGAGCTGACCCAGATCGAGCTGGCCCGGCTGGCCGACCTGGACAAGACCACGATGGTGGTCACCCTGGACGAACTGGAAGACGCGGGCTACGCCGAGCGGGTGCCGTCACCGGCCGACCGGCGGGCCCGGATCGTCCGGGTCACCGACCGGGGCGCGGAGATCACCGCCGCCGGGCTGGAGATCGTGGACCGGGTGCACCAGGAGGTGCTCGACGCGCTGCCGCCCGCCCAGCGCAACGCGTTCCTGGCCGGCCTGACCACCCTGGTCGGCGGCTACCTGTCCGACCCCGTCGACTGCGCCCGCCCC
>DATCUG010000356.1:0-5337 GCA_036567525.1 Streptosporangiaceae bacterium
CACCGGGCCGCGTACATGACGAGCTGGCGGGCCGCGGCGAGCTTGGTCGCCATGTCGGCCAGGTAGTTGCCGACCGACTGGTGCTGCCAGATCGGCTGCCCGAAGCTTTCCCGCTGCTGCGCGTACCGCAGCGCGTCTTCCAGCGCGGCCCGGCCCACCCCGACCGCGCGCGCGGCCACCTGGATCCGGCCGATCTCCAGGCCGTGCATCATCTGCGCGAAGCCTTCCCCCTCCCGGCCGCCGAGCAGCGCCGTGCGCGGCAGCCGGAAGTTGTCGAAGGCCAGCTCACAGCTCTCCACACCCTTGTAGCCGAGCTTGGGCAGATCCCGGGACACGGTGAAGCCGGGCCCGGGCTCGGCCAGCAGGATGCTGATGCCCTGGTGCGCCGGGCGGGCGGCCGGGTCGGTCTTGCACAGCAGCGCGATGAGCTGCGAGCGCCGCGCGTTGGTGATCCACGTTTTCGACCCGCTGACCACATACTCGGAGCCGTCCTGGCGCGCGACGGTGCGCATGGCCTGCAGGTCGGAGCCGCCGCCCGGCTCGGTCAGCGCCATCGTGGCCCGGATCTGGCCGGTGGCCATGCCCGGCAGGTAGCGCTGTTTCTGCTCCTCGGTGCCGTAGTCGAGGAGCAGCTTGGCCACCACGGTGTGCCCGCCCATCGCGCCGGCCAGGCTCATCCAGCCGCGGGCCAGTTCCTCGGTGACCAGCGCATAACACGGCACGCCGACCCGGGCCGCCCCCCACGGTTCCGGGATGGCCAGGCCGAACATGCCGAGCTGCTTCATCTGCCCGATGAGCTGGTCCGGGTAGGTGTTGCTGCGCTCCAGGCCGTGGGCGGCCGGCTTGACGTCGCGGTCCACGAACTCCCGGACCAGGTGCACGATCGCGCGCTCGTCCTCGGTCAGCTCATCCATGCGTGCCCATCCTCGGAGGTCAGCAGTACTTCCGCAGCAGCCCGGCGGCGTGCGCCCAGGTCAGCTCGGCGGGACCGGCGGGCAGCCCGGTCAGGCAGTCGTCCAGCTTGGCCTGGAACTCAGCCGCAGCCGGGGGCCGCTGCGGCGAGCCCGGCGGGTACTGCAGGCTGACCGCACGGACCTGGCCGCCGCCGTCCAGCACCTCGGCGGTGAACACCCCGTCGAGCAGCCCGGTCCCGCCGGGCGCCAGCGTCGTGCCCACCAGCTCGGCCAGCCGCCGGGCTTCCGGCCGCCGCACGGCCGCGTCGGTGAAGCTGTCCCGCCCCGGGTAGCCGTCCAGCAGCGCCGCGGCCAGCCCGTACTCCAGGCTGAACTTGCCCTGCAGCCCGGTCTCCGGCCGGTGATGGATCAGCGGCGTCACCGCGGCGGCCGGCGTGTGGACCGAGATCCGCTGCACCTGGTCCGCGCGCAGGCCGCCGCTGGCCAGCTCAGCCAGCGCGCTGATCGGGCGCTGCAGCGCGTAGCAGCACGGGTAGATCTTGACGGCCAGCCCGCCCGGGACCGCGGGCCCGGCCAGGTCCAGCCGGGCGCGGTCACCGCCGACCAGGCCGAGCCAGTCGTCCAGCGCGGCCGGGTCGGCCCGCGCCCCGTCGGCGGCCAGTCCCGCGGCCCGGATCCCGGCCTGCACCGCGAACCCGACCTGCAAGGATTTGTTATCCGTGCCGAACGCCCGCTGCACACCACCGGCGCCGGGCACAGCGAGGGCGAGCGCGGTGGCGGTCTGGTCCGCCGTCAGGCCCAGTGCCACCGCGGCCGCGGCGGCCGCCGCCGGGGCACCGGCCGTGCAGGTGGCGTGCCAGCCAGCCGAGTAGTGCGGCCAGCCCAGCGCGGTGCCGAGCCGGGCCATCACGCCGGCCCCGGCCAGGTAGGCGCGGGCTGCGCCGCCCGTGGCCAGCGCGGCCGGGACACACACCGCGCTGATGTGCGTGGTGGACGGCATGTGCAGATCGTCGAAGTCCAGCACGTGCGCGGCCACGGCCCAGCGCGCGCCGTCCGGCAGGCTGGCCGCCAGCCGGGTCACCCGGTGCTCCCGGGCGGCCAGCGCCACGGCCAGCGTGTCGGCCAGCGACCGGTCGGCCAGGCTGAGATCATCCGCGGTTGGCGGCAGGCTGGTGGCCCACTGCGCGAGCTGCTGCGCCACTGAGCCCGCTGCTGAACCCACCCGCCGCCTCCGTACGCCGTCCGCTGCTGAATCTAGACCTACCCAGCCGCGAGGCCAGCAGGCCCGGGCGGGGGGCTGGGCCTGCTGGCCTCTGGTCCTGTCTCGTGTCGTTCTGTCTCGCGGCGGGTGGGCTAGGCCAGGCCCTCCACCCGGCCGCAGAACGCCCGGTACCGCTGCAGGGCGGTGCGCAGCTGCTCGGTGTCCGCTTCCTGCTGCCAGGAAGCCCGCAGTTCGGTCTGCTCCCGCTCCAGAGTGGCGATCAGGGACGCGGCGACCTCGCTGGCCGCCGCGGCGGCCCGTTCGACCGCGCCGCGCGGGTCGTCCACGAACAGCGCCTGGATGCCCGGCCACTGCTGCTCGGCCAGCGCGGCCGCCGGGGTGGTGTCCGGGGTATCGGCGACGGGCGCCGGGGCCGCTGCGGGTGGGGCCTGCGGCACTTCTTCGGTCACCAGCGGCGGGGCGTCGGCGGGCTCGTGGTCGGTCATCAGCTCGTCGTCGCTCAGCAGCACCGGCGCGTCCGCGGGCTCGCCGTCGGTCATCAGCGGCGGGGCATCCTCGGGCTCGCGGTCGGTCACGGTCTCGGTGTCCACCGCCGACTCGCCGTTCTCGGCCGGCCCAAGGTCATCGGCTGGCCCGAGGTCGTCGGCGGGTTCCGCGGCCGGGTCCTCCGGAGTGGCCGCGTCGGCCGGCCGGTCCGGTGCGGATTCCGCCCGGGGCGGCGGTACGACCTGTCCGGTCAGGGGCTCGGGCTTGGCGGCCTGGTCCGGTGCCGGGTCAGCGCCACTAGAGCCGGCCGTGCCGTCACGCTGCGTCGTCATGGCTCACTCACCTCTCCTGTGGGCGCGAGGGCACGGGAGTGCCGGCCACCGTGCTGCCCGAGATGGGTTCGCCGGTGACGTCCTGGCCGGCCGCTGGGCGGTCGGCCGCGGCCGCACGCCGGTCGGCGGGGGCGGCGTCCTGGGCAGCCGGGCTTTCCGCGGCGGCAGCGTCCTGGCCAGCCGGGGTCTGCGCGGCGGCAGCGGCCTGCGCGTTTGCGGCCGAGTTGCCGGGCTGGCCGAGCAGCTCCGTGAACAGAGCGCGGTAATGGATCATGGCCTGGCGCAGCTCCTCGGTGGACGCGGTCCCCGAGGCAGCCCGCTGGCTGATGTCGTGCGCGGCCCGGAAGTGGTCCAGCGTGGCCGCGTGCTCGACCGACAGGTCGGCGACAATCTGGTCGAACGCTTCCGTCGGATAACCCCGGTCCTTCATCACGGCCGTGACCAGGGTCTGCGCCCCGGTGACCGCGGACTGCGGGGCGTCCACGAACTGTTCCTGCACCGCGGTCCACTCCGACGCGTACTGGGCGCGCGCGGTCGGGGACAGCGGCTTGATGTCGAGATGACGGACGCGGCGTTCCCGTTCGGCCAGCTCGGCCTCGCCTTCCCGCCGGCCGTGCTCGCTGACCGCGCGGTCGTATTCCGGCCCGAATCGGCCCCGAAGCCGGCGCCGGCGATTGACGACGGACAGGCCGACCAAAAGCGCGGCGACGATCAGGATCACCACGATGATCGCGATAATGGCCCCGGTTGACATGTGGGAACCTCCCTAGTTCCGGACAGCGCAAATCGACTACCCGGCAGCAGAAAGCCAAACACGGCCGGGGCTTGTGTTCACCGGCGGTCGCTGGGTAGTGGCCGCTTATGAGCACGGCAAACGAGACGGAACGGAAGTATGAGGGCCCGCCCGGTCACGTCATGCCGAGGCTGGATGGCCTGCCGCGGGTGGCGGCCATATCCGGGCCTGAGGAGCAGACCCTGCAGGCTGACTACTACGACACCGACGACCTGCGGCTGATCCGGCACGGGGTCACCCTCCGGCGGCGGCGCGGCGGCAGCGACGCAGGCTGGCACCTGAAACTCCCGCTGGACGGCGATACCCGGCAGGAGATCAGGCGGCCGCTCGGCCAGGGCGGCCGGACGGTGCCGGAGGAACTCAGCAGGCTGGTCCGGGTGTACACCCGGGGCCGGGAGCTCCGCCCGGTGGCCAAGATCAATACCCGCCGCCAGGTGCTGACCCTGGTCGATGCGGCCGGCGACTCGCTGGCCGAGGTGGCGGCGGATGACATCTCGGCCGAGACGCTGGGCGCGGAGACCGCGCTCTCGCAGTGGAACGAGGTGGAGGTCGAGTTGACTGGTGGTGATCAGGGGCTGCTGGAAGACGCCGACGCGTGGCTGCGCCAGGACGGGCTGTGGCCGTCGGCCCGGACAGCCAAGCTGGAGCGCGCGCTGGCCGGCCCACTGGCCGAGCAGGAGCGGGACGAGCGAGCGCAGCGCGCCACCGCCAACGGGCGCCTCGACCAGGCCCCCGCCGGGTCGGCGGGTGCGGTCGTGCTGGATTACCTGCGGCAGCAGGCGGCCCGGCTGAAGGTGCTCGATCCGCTGGTCCGCAACGACGAGCCGGACTCGGTCCACCAGATGCGGGTGACCGCCCGGCGGCTGCGCAGCACGCTGCAGTCATTCGGGCAGGTCATTCCCCGCTCCCGGACGGCCGAGCTGATCGCCGAGCTGAAATGGCTCGGCGCTGTGCTCGGCGAGGCCCGGGATGCGGAGGTGCTGGCCGCCCGGCTGACCCGCAATCTCCGGGACACCCCGCGGGAGCTGGTGCTCGGGCCGGTGCTGGCCCGGGTACAGGGGCATTTCGCCCCGGTGCACGCGGCCGCCCGGGAAGCGGCGCTGGCCGCGCTGGACTCCGAGCGGTATTTCGCGCTGCTCGACTCGCTCGACGAACTGCTCGGCAGCCCACCGCTGGCCGCCGCGTCGGCCCGGCCGGCCAGCAGCGTGCTGCCGGCCGAAGTCCGCCGTGCCTACCGGCGCACCGCCAAGCGGCTGCGCAGCGCCCAGCGCACCCGTCCCGGCCACGACGCCGACGTCGCGTACCACGAGGCGCGGAAAGCGGCCAAGCGGGCCCGGTATGCGGGCGAGGCGGTCAGCCCGGCCTTCGGCAAGCCCGCCCGGCGGTTCACCAAGCAGATGAAGCGGGTGCAGACGGTTCTCGGCGACCACCAGGACGCCATCGTGGCCCGCGGCGTGGACCGTGAGCTGGGCGTCAGCGCCCATCTGGCGGGCGAGAACGCGTTCAGCTATGGCCTGCTGTATGAGCGTGAAGCGGATCGGGCCGGCCGGCTGAAGACGAAGGCCGGCCAGGTATGGGCGCGCCGGACGC
>DATCUG010000357.1:0-7343 GCA_036567525.1 Streptosporangiaceae bacterium
CTCAAGGCCGGGCGGCTGCAGCGGGAGATCGCCGACACCTGCCTGCAGCTGCACGGCGGGTTCGGTTACATGGAGGAGAGCTGGGTGTCGCGCTACTTCAGGGACAGCCGCCTGATGTCCATCGGCGGCGGGTCCGACGAGGTCATGCTGCAGATCCTGGCCCGCCTCGACGGCTACACCGGCTCAGGCCATGTCTCGTAGATCTCCAGCCTGCTGCGCGGCCACCGGACGGGCGGCACGCGGCGTTGTCGTCGTCGTCCATAGCTCCGCTATGGACTCCTCCTCCGCCTTGCGATCCATCCCTCCGGATGACCGCTCGCGACGGCCAAGATCTACGGGACAGGCCTTGGCCCGCGCCGCCTGGCTATGGGGTGACCTGCTCCACCGAGTGGATGAACTGCTGCTGGCAGGCGTGCTGGGCGGCGATGGTGTTGGCCCCGCTCAAGCAGCGGGAGAACGTGCTGGCCTGCGTGCCGAACAGCGCGAAGCCGAGCAGCAGGACACCGCTGAGCAGCACCCCGATGCCGCCGATGACGATCGCGGTGACCGAGCCGCGCGGCCCGGCCGTGCCGGCCCGCCGGGTCCGGGCCAGCGCGGTGGCCGCGAGCCAGATGGCCAGTACGCCCGCCGCCAGGGCGAAGCCCACGATGTACACGCCGCGCTGGAAGTTACTGACGCCCAGCAGGCCGAACAGGCTGAGCACGGACAGCAGCAGCGCGGCGACCGCCCGCTGCTGGTGGGCCGGGTCCGCGCGCCCGGTCCGCCGGGTCCCCGCCTGCGTCCGGGCCTGCTCGGGAGACCGTGGCGGGGGAGCGCTGGGGGCCATCGGTGACATGCTCCAGGTTCGTGGGATGGACTGGGCCGGCGGCGCCAGACGCCGCAGCCTCCCATTCTGCCGCGTGCCGGGCACCGGGCGAGCCCATCCCCCAGGTGCGGTTATGGTGGCCGCATGTCGGCACGGCTGGTCGTTCTGGTATCCGGCGCGGGGACCAACCTGCAGGCCCTGCTGGACGCGTGCACTGACCCGGGGTACGGCGCGCGGGTGGTGGCGGTCGGTGCCGACCGGGCCGGGGTGCCCGCGCTGGACCGGGCCGGGCGGGCCGGGGTGCCCACGTTCGTGCACCGGCTCGCGGACTACCCGGACCGCGCGGACTGGGACCGGGCCCTCACCGCGTCCTGTGCCGCGGCCCAGCCCAGCCTGATCGTGCTGGCCGGGTTCATGAAGCTGGTCGGCAAGGATTTCCTGGCCGCGTTCGGCGGCCGGGTGATCAACACACATCCGGCCCTGCTGCCCGCGTTCCCCGGCATGCACGGGGTACGGGATGCGCTGGAGCACGGGGTGAAGCTCACCGGGTGCACGGTGTTCCTGGTCGACGCGGGCACCGACACCGGCCCGGTGCTGGCCCAGGCCGCGGTCCCGGTGCTCGATGACGACGATGAGGCCACGCTGCACGAGCGGGTCAAGGTGACCGAACGCGGGCTGCTCGTGGAGACTGTGGGCCGGATGGTCCGCGACGGGTGGACCGTAACCGGCAGGAAGGCAAGGATCGGGCGGTGACGAGAGTAGCCATCAGGCGCGCGCTGATCAGCGTGTATGACAAGACCGGGCTGGCCGACCTGGCGCGGGCGCTGCACAAGTGCGGCGTGGAGATCGTCAGCACCGGCAGCACGGCCGCGGCCATCGCCGAGGCCGGGGTGCCGGTCACCCCGGTGGAGGACGTCACCGGCTTCCCCGAGTGCCTGGACGGCCGGGTCAAGACGCTGCACCCGGCGGTGCACGCCGGGCTGCTGGCCGACCTGAGCCGGCCGGAGCACGAGGCCCGGCTAGCCGAGCTGGACATCGCCCCGTTCGGGCTGCTGGTGTCCAACCTGTACCCGTTCCAGGCCGCGGTCAGCTCCGGCGCGCCGCCCGCCGAGTGCGTAGAGCAGATCGACATCGGCGGCCCGGCCATGGTCCGGGCCGCGGCCAAGAACCACCAGCACGTCGCCGTGCTCACCGACCCGGGCATGTACCCGGCCGCGGCCGACGCGGTGGCGGCGGGCGGGTTCACCCTGGACCAGCGGCGGCGGCTGGCTGCGCAGGCCTACGCGCACACCGCCCGCTACGACGCCGCGGTGGCGTCCTGGTTCGCGTCCAGCTACGCCCCGGACGAGATCGCCCAGCAGACCGGCTGGCCGGACGTGACCGCGGCCGTGTGGTCCCGGCGCTCGGTGCTGCGTTACGGGGAGAACCCGCACCAGCGGGCCGCGCTGTACACCGGGGCCGGCCGGGCCGGCCTGGCCGAGGCCGAGCAGTTGCACGGCAAGGCCATGTCCTACAACAACTACGTGGACGCGGCCGCGGCCTGGCGGGCCGCGTACGACTTCGCCCAGCCGTGCGTGGCCATCATCAAGCACGCCAACCCGTGCGGCATCGCGCTCGGCACCGACCTGGCCGAGGCGCACCGGAAGGCCAACGCGTGTGACCCGGATTCCGCGTTCGGCGGCGTGATCGCGGCCAACGGGATAGTCACCGCGGCCATGGCCGAGCAGGTCAAGGACATCTTCACCGAGGTCGTGGTCGGGCCCGGGTTCGAGGACGCGGCGCTGGACATCCTGCGCGGCAGCAAGAACGTGCGGCTGCTTCGCTGTGCCCCGCCTGACACCACTAACAGGCCGCCGGAGTGGCGGCAGGTGGACGGCGGGCTGCTGCTGCAGGCCCCGGACCAGATCGACGCGCCCGGTGACGACCCGGCCGGCTGGGAGCTGAAGACCGGCCAGCCCGCCGCCGCCGACACACTGGCCGACCTGGCCTTTGCCTGGCGGGCCATCCGCAGCGTCAAGTCCAACGCGATCCTGCTCGCGGCCGGGCTGGCCACGGTCGGGGTCGGCATGGGCCAGGTGAACCGGGTGGACGCGGCCCGGCTGGCGGTGGCCCGGGCCGGTGACCGGGCAGCCGGCTCGGTGGCGGCCAGCGACGCGTACTTCCCGTTCCCGGACGGCCTGGAGGTGCTGATCCAGGCCGGGGTGCGGGCCGTGGTGCAGCCCGGCGGGTCGATCAGGGACAAGCTGTCCATCGAGGCCGCCGAGCAGGCTGGGATCACCATGTACTGCACCGGCGTACGCCACTTCTTCCACTAAGGGTTCGCAACGACATGAATGAAGCATCCATACACACCGGACGACATGAATGAAGCATTCATGTCGTGATGGCCGGCGCGGGGAGCGGGGATGACAGCGCAGATCCTGGACGGGAAGGCGGCCGCCACCGCGATCAAGGCCGAGCTGGCGGTCCGGGTCGCGGCCCTGGCCGGCCGCGGCATCGTGCCGGGTCTCGGCACGGTACTGGTCGGCGATGATCCGGGCAGCCGCGCCTACGTCAACGGCAAGCACCGGGACTGCGCCGAAGTGGGCCTGGCCAGCATCCGCCGCGAACTGCCCGCCGACGCCACCCAGCCGCAGGTCGAAGCGGTGGTCGACGAGCTGAACGCCGATCCGGGCTGCACTGGCTACATCGTCCAGTTGCCGCTGCCCGCCGGCATCGACGCGAACGCGATCCTGGGCCGGATCGACCCGGATAAGGACGCGGACGGACTGCACCCGCTCAACCTGGGCCGGCTGGTGCTCGGCCAGCCCGGCCCGCTGCCGTGCACACCGCGCGGCATCGTGGAGCTGCTGCGCCGGTACGAGGTGCCGCTGGCCGGGGCCGACGTCACGGTGATCGGGCGGGGCATCACGGTCGGCCGGGCGCTGGGCCTGCTGCTGACCCGGCGCAGCGAGAACGCCACGGTCACCCAGTGCCATACCGGGACCAAGGACCTGCCCGCGCACACCCGCAACGCGGACATCGTGGTCGTCGCGGCCGGGCGGCCCGGGCTGCTCACCGCGGACATGATCCGGCCCGGCGCGGCCGTGCTGGACGTCGGCATCACCCGGACCGACGCTGGCCTGGTGGGGGACGTCGCGCCGGAGGTCCGCGAGGTGGCCGGTTACCTGGCCCCGATGCCTGGCGGGGTCGGCCCGATGACCCGGGCCATGCTGCTGGCCAATGTCGTGGACGTGGCCGAGGCAGGGTAAGCTACCGATTAGTAACATAGCGTGTGCTGGCTGGCTGGGTTCGCGCACCGGACCCCGGGCAGTGCACCCGGTGACTGGTTTGGCACCCTTGAGGTGCCCAGCTGGGGTGAATGAGACAGGAGGTCGGCCACCGGCATGAACATCGTCGTCTGCGTGAAGCAGGTGCCAGACACCTGGGCCGAGCGCACCCTGCGGCCCGATGACTCGACGCTGGACCGGGCCTCGGTCGATGGGGTCATCAACGAGCTTGACGAGTATGCGATCGAGGAAGGGCTGCGCCTGGCCGAGGCGCACGGGGGCGAGGTCACCATCCTGACCATGGGCCCGGACAAGGCCAGCGAGTCGATCCGCAAGGCGCTGTCCATGGGCGCGGACAAGGCCATCCACCTGATCGACGACGGGCTGGCCGGTTCGGACGGGCTGCAGACCTCGGCCGCGCTGGCCGCGGTGCTCGGCCGGACCGGGTTCGACCTGGTCATCGTCGGCGCCGAGTCGACCGACGCCCGGATGGGCGTGCTGGCCGCGATGCTGGCCGAGCGGCTCGGCGTGCCGCAGGTCTCGCTGGCCAGCAAGGTCGAGGTGGACGGCAGCCAGCTCACCATCCACCGGCAGACCGACTACGGCTACGACAAGGTGGCAGCCAGCCTGCCCGCGGTGATCAGCGTGGTGGAGAAGATCAACGAGCCGCGCTACCCGTCGTTCAAGGGGATCATGGCGGCCAAGAAGAAGCCGGTGGAAACGCTCAGCCTGGCCGACGCGGGCATCGACCCCGGCCAGGTTGGCCTGGCCACGGCGGCCACCGAGGTGGTCAGCTTCGCGAAGCGGCCGCCGCGGCAGGCCGGCACGATCGTCAAGGACGAAGGCGACGGTGGCGCCAAGGCCGCTGAGTTCCTCGCCGCGCAGAAGTTCATCTGAGCCGGGAAGGACACCATGGCTGAGGTTCTGGTACTCGCCGAGCATGACGGCGAGACGGTCAAGAAGGTCACCGGCGAACTGCTCACGCTGGCCCGCCAGTTCGGCGAGCCGTCCGCGGTCTGGGTCGGCGGCGGGGCCGAGAGCGGCCGGGAGCGGCTGGCCGAGTTCGGCGCGGCCAAGGTCTACCTGGCCGAGGGCAGCGATTTCGAAGACGGCGTAGTCGCCCCCGCGGCCGAGGTGCTGGCCGCGCTGGTCGGCCAGACCGAGCCGGCCGCCGTGCTCATCGCGGCCACCGGTGAGGGCAAGGAAGTAGCCGGTCGGCTGGCCGTCAAGACCAATTCCGGCGTGATCACCGACGCGGTCGGCCTGGCCAAGGGCGACGATGGCGGCCTGGTCGCCGAGCAGTCCATCTTCGGTGGCGCGATCATCGTGCAGTCCCGGGTGCGCACCGGCACGCCCATCATCGCGGTCCGGCCCAACTCGGTGGCGGCCGAGCCGGCCCCGGCGGCGGCTGAGCTCACCCCGGCCGGGGTCGAGCTGAGCGACGCGGCCAAGGCGGTCCGGGTCACCGAGCGGGTGGTGGCCGAGCGGGGCGAGCGGCCGGAGCTGACCGAAGCCGCGATCGTGGTGTCCGGTGGCCGGGGCGTGGGCAATGCGGACAACTTCGCGCTGATCGAGAAGCTGGCCGACTCGCTGGGCGCGGCGGTCGGCGCGTCCCGGGCCGCCACCGACGCGGGCTGGTACCCGCACCAGTTCCAGGTAGGCCAGACCGGGAAGACCGTGTCCCCGCAGCTCTACGTGGCGGTGGGCATCTCCGGCGCGATCCAGCACCGGGCCGGCATGCAGACGGCCAAGACCATCATGGTGATCAACAAGGATCCCGAGGCGCCCATCTTCGAGCTGGCCGACTTCGGCGTGGTGGGCGACCTGTTCCAGGTCGTGCCGCAGCTCACCGAGCAGATCGAGCAGCGCTCGGCTAACTAGGGTGCGGCTGGCCCGGAGCGTGTCACCCGGGCTGCCGCGCACACTAGGCTGAATCCGTCATGGGGTACATGGACAGCGCGGGCGGGCGCCCGGGACAGGCACCGGACCATGTGGTGTACCTGGACCACGCGGCGACCACTCCGCTGCTGCCGGAGGCGCTCAGTGCGATGACCGAGGAGCTCGGTCAGCTCGGCAACCCTTCTTCGCTACATAACGCCGGCCGCCGGGCTCGTCGGGTTGTCGAGGAATCCCGGGAGCAGATAGCGGAGGTATTCGGCGCCCGGCCCAGTGAGGTCATCTTCACCGGGGGTGGCACCGAGGCGGACAACCTCGCCGTCAAGGGGCTGTACTGGGCCCGGCAGGGCGGCCGTCAGGGCGGCCCGGGCAAGCGCCGCCGGATACTGACCACCGCGGTGGAACATCACGCGGTGCTGGACTCGGTGCACTGGCTGACCGAACACGAGGCCGCTCAGCCGTCGCTGCTGCCCGTGGACCCGGCTGGCTTGCTGCGGCCCGGCACGCTGGCCGACGAGATCGAGGCCGACCCGGGCACGGCCGCGCTGGTCACCGTCATGTGGGCGAACAACGAGGTGGGCACCGTCCAGCCGATCGCCGAGCTGGCCGGGATCGCCCGGGAGCACGGCATCCCGTTCCACACCGACGCGGTGCAGGCCGCCGGGCAGCTGCCGGTCAGCTTCGCGGCCAGCGGCGCGGACGCGATGACCGTCACCGCGCACAAGTTCGGCGGCCCGGTCGGCGCGGGCGCGCTGCTGCTGGCCCGCGGCGTGCAGCCGGTCCCGGTGCTGCATGGCGGCGGGCAGGAGAGCGAGGTCCGCTCGGGCACGCTGGACGCGCCGGCCATCCGGGCGTTCGCGGTGGCGGCCGCGGTGATGGCGGACCGCCGCACGGCCGAGGCGGCCCGGCTGACCGGGCTGCGCGACGACTTGATCAGGCAGGTCAAGGCGGCGGTACCGGACGCCGTCCTGAACGGCCCGCCGCCCGGGCCGGGCCGGCTGCCCGGCAACGCGCACTTCTCCTTCCCCGGCTGCGAGGGCGACGCGCTGCTGATGCTGCTCGACGCCAAGGGCATCGCCTGCTCCACCGGCTCCGCGTGCACCGCCGGGGTGGCCCAGCCCAGCCATGTGCTGCTGGCCATGGGCGCGGACGAGGCCCGGGCCCGCGGCTCGCTGCGCTTCTCCCTCGGCCACAGCACCACCCAGCAGGATGTGGACGCGCTCGGCGCCGCCATCGGCGAAGTGGTCCAGCGCGCTCGCCGCGCTTCGCAGTATTAGTCGGGGGGCGACCCCCCGGGCCCCCCGATCGCCGCTTCGCGCCGAGCGTCGGCTCGGCGGGAACGCGACTTCGGCGCGCCCCGCCTCGCCGGCGCG
>DATCUG010000358.1:0-3594 GCA_036567525.1 Streptosporangiaceae bacterium
GTCAAGGCCGGGACCATCACCCAGAAGATCCTCACTGATCCCAACACGCTGCTGCGTAATCACATCGCGTCGCAGACGATCACGTCCACGATGGTGATCACCATTTCCACCGCCCCGGCCGCCCCGCTGTTCGGCGGCGGCACCGGCAACATCGCGTTCCTGCTCGGCGACAAGAAGGCCACCGCGCCGAACGCGCAGGCGCTGAGCATGGAGGCGACGTTCTGGATCGAGACGGTCGAATTCAGCATCGAAGTGCCGGTCTTCACGCCGGGCCAGCCACCGCTGACCATTGCGGCCGAAACCGGTGACGCCGGCCAGCCGGTGCCTGAATTCTTGGTCAACCCCCCGACCGCGATCACTGCCCCGACCACGATCAAGGTCGCCGCGCCCCAGATCCAGTACGCGCAACAGGTGTTCCTCAACTTCAATGGCCTGACCTGGCCACACGTCTCGGTGGCCACGCTGGTGCCGGCCAGCCCGGTGCCGGTGCCGGCGTCCGCGTTCGGCTGACCTGCCGGTGCGGCGGCCACGGGACGCGGCGGCCTAGCTGCGGACGACCCGTACCCGCCCGTTGCCGCCGTCGCCGATGACCAGGTCCCCGGCGGAGTCCACGGCCACGCCCTGCGGGCTGCTCAGCTCGGCCTGCAGGGCGGGGCCGCCGTCGCCGCCGAACCCGGGCGTGCCGTCACCGGCCACCGTGTAGATGTCCCCCGCCGCCATGGCCTGGCCGTACCACGTCCCGGTCCGGGCGGCCACCACCCGCACCCGGTTGTTGTAGGTGTCCCCGATGACCAGGTTGCCGGCGTGGTCCACGGCCACGCCGTCCGGGTTGTTCAGCTCGGCCGCGGTGGCCGCGCCGCCGTCACCGGAGAAACCGGGATCGCCGGTGCCCGCCACCGTGTAGATATCTCCCGCGGTCATGGCCTGGCCGTAGAACGTCCCGGTCCGGGTGGCTACCACCCGGATCAGGTTGTTGCTGACGTCCACGTTCGGGTAGCTGTCCGCGATGACCAGGTTCCCGGCGCCGTCGATCGCGATGGCGCCCGGGGTCAGCCCGGCCGACGTGGCCGGGCCGCCGTCCCCGGACGAGCGCCCGGTGCCGTCCCCGGCCACCGTGTAGATGTCTCCCGCGGTCATCGCCTGGCCGTAGAACGTCCCGGTCCGCTCGGCCACCACCCGCACCCGGTCGTTGCCGGCGTCCCCGATGACCAGGTTCCCGGCCCGGTCCAGCGCCACGGCCTCCGGGGTGAACAGCTGGGCCGCGGTAGCCGGGCCGCCGTCACCGGAGAAACCCACGGTGCCGGTGCCGGCCACCGTGTAGATGTGCCCCACGGTCATCGAGTGGCCGTAGAACGTCCCGGTCCGGGCGGCCACCACCCGCACCCGGTTGTTGTTGGTGTCCGCGATGACCAGGTTCCCGGCCGCGTCGATGGCCAGCCCCCGGGGCGCCCAGACCTGGGCCACCTGGCCCGGTCCGCGGTCACCGCTGTAGCCGGCGAACCCGTCCCCGGCGATCTGGTAGATGTGCCCCGCCGTCAGCGACCGGCCGAAGTAGCTGCCGGAGATCCGGCAGACGAACCAGACCTGGTCGCTCTGCGCGACGATGTCGTTCCGGCCGTCCGCGGTGACCGCGCTCGCGGTCGGCCCGCTGGCCGGCACGTACAGCACGGCGTTGCGGGCCAGTCCCTGGTTCCCGGAGGACCCGGGGACGGCGTTGCCGCTCGCGATGTAGATGTGCCCGGCCGTCATGTCCTGGCCGTAATACGTCCCGGACTGGGCCGCCACCACCCGCACCCGGTGGTTGGCGTTGTCCGCGATGACCAGGTTGCCGGCCATGTCGAACGTGACGCCCTCCGGGAAGTTCAGCGCCGCGGCGGTGGCCGGCCCGGCGTTGCCGGCCAGGCCGCTGCTGCCGTCGCCGGCCACGGTGTAGATGTCCCCGGCCGTCATGTCCTGGCCGTCATACGTCCCGGACTGAGCCGCGACCAACCGCACCCGGTTGTTGCCGGCGTCGGCGATGACCAGGTTGCCATCTGGGTCGATGCCCACCCCGTCCGGGAAGTTCAGCTCGGCCTGGGTGGCCGGGCCGCCGTCCCCGCCGTAACCGAGGCTGCCGTTCCCGGCCACCGTGTAGATGTCCCCGGCCGTCATGGCCTGGCCGTAGAACGTGCCGGACCGGGCGGCCACCACCCGGATCATGCCGTTCACGCTGTCGCTCAGCACCAGGTTCCCGGCGCTGTCCACGGTCACCGCCTGGACGAAACCCAGTTCCGCGGCCCGGGCCGGGCCGCCGTCGCCGGTGTAGCCGCTGCTGCCGTTCCCGGCCACGGTGTAGATGTCCCCGGCCGTCATGGCCTGGCCGTAGAACTGCCCGGACCGGGCCGCCACCACCCGCACCCGGTGCGCGTCAGTGTCGGCGATGACCAGGTTGCCGCCCGGGTCGACCGCCACCCCCTCCGGGAAGCTCAGCCCGGCTTTGGTGGCCGGGCCGCCGTCCCCGGCGAAGCTGAAGCTGCCGTCGCCGGCCACCGTGTAGATGTCCCGCGCCGTCATGGCGTGGCCGTAGAACCGCCCGGACCGGGCCGCCACCACCCGGACCCGGTTGTTGTCGGTGTCCAGGATGACGATGTTGCTGGCACGGTCCACGGCGATCGCGCCTACCCCGCCAAGCTGGGCCGAGACCGCTGGGCCGCCGTCGCCAGAAAAGCCAGGCACGCCGGTCCCCGCGGCGACTCCCTCCCAGTTCGCGTTGACGTCCAGCCTGCGCACCACGTACCCGTCGGCCACGTAGACGGACCGCCCGGTGCTGGCCGATACGGCCTGTGGCGCCTGGTAAACGTTGGTGGCCAGCCCCCGGCCCGGGCCCCCGGCCACGCTGGTGATGGTTTCCGGCGCCTGAGCCGCGGCCGCCGGGGGCACACCGGCCAGTAGCCCCCCGGCCAGGCCCACGGCCGTCAGCAGCGCAGCTGTCCAGACTGGCCGTCCGTACATCTTTCCGCCCCCCTGTGTCGAGACGGCAGCCACCTTAGGCAGCCGCCAGGCAGCCCTGAAGGACGCGGTCAGCTGTGCGATTCCCTACCAAACGGGGTCAGATTCGGCCCCGCCTGGCCCGGCCACCACTCGGCAAGCTGCATAATGCTGGACATGAGGCTGTCTGCCCGTGCTGACTACGCGCTCCGCGCCGCGGTGGAGCTGGCCGCTGCTGAAGGCGGTCATGTCACCGCCGAGCAACTGGCGCGCTCCCAGCACATCCCGGGGAAGTTCCTGGAGGCGATCCTGACCCAGCTCCGCCGGGCTGGCCTGGTCCGCAGCCAGCGCGGCCCGGAGGGCGGTTTCTGGCTGGCCAAGCCGGCCGCCGACATCGCGCTCGCCGACATCATCAGGGCCATCGACGGGCAGCTCGTCGGGGTGCGCGGCGAGCGCCCGGAGAACATTGGCTACATTGGCGCGGCCGAGCCACTGCAGAGCGTCTGGATCGCGCTGCGCGCCAACGAGCGGGCCATCCTGGAGGAAGTCACCCTCGAGCACATCGCGACTGCGCGGCTGCCGGAGCGGGTCCTCGAACTGACCAACGACCCCCGCGCCTGGGCCTGA
>DATCUG010000359.1:0-3476 GCA_036567525.1 Streptosporangiaceae bacterium
TGCTCGGCCTCGGCCAGCCCACTCGGGGTCAGCTCGACCAGGGTGGCCCGCCGGTCGGTCGGGTGTGGCTGGCGCACCACCAGCCCCGCCTCCTCCAGCGCGTCCACCATCGCGGTCATGTTCCGCGGGCTGACCCCGAGCTGGTCGCCGAGGTTGCGCATGATGGCCGGGCCGTCGCAGTGCAGCGTCTGCAGCAGCCGCAGCCGGGTGTACGGCAGGCCATCCCCGGCCCGTGCCTCGGTCCAGCGCAGGAACGCCGCCGCGAACCGCGCGGTCTCCGCGACCAGCGCCAGCCGCCGCTCCGCCTCGGGCAGGTCAGCCAGCGCGGCCTGCTCCGCCGCCAGCGCAGGCTGCCCCGCCCCCAGCCCGGGCGGCTGCGCGGCCAGCGGATCGGCAGCCAGGCAGCGGTCAGCCGCAGTCGGCTCCGCTGCCTGGTCCAGCTCCATCTAGCCAGAGTACCCGCGGTGCTTCATTGACACGATTATTACCTCAGGTACTATATCGACAGTAACTTTCACCAGATGGATGATCTCATCCCTGCTTGGCACAGGAGGACGAGCCATGACCACAGCCGATGGCCAGCAGCAGGTCCGGCCGGAGCAGCCGGGGGCGGCCACGCTGACCGGGCCCAGCCGGTGGATCCTGGACCCGGCGCGGTCCTCGGTGACGCTGCGGCACAAGACGATGTGGGGCCTGGTCACCGTGCGCGGCGCGTTCGGCGACCTGGCCGGGCAGGCCGAGATCGGCGCCGACGGCTCGGCCCGGGGCCGGCTGGAGATCGGCGCGGCGTCACTGGACACCGGGAACGCCAAGCGGGACAAGCATCTACGGTCCGCCGACTTCTTCGGCGCCGACGCCCACCCGCGCATCGTCGCCGTGCTGGACCGGGCGGAGCTGCACGGGGACGGGCTGCACCGGGCCGGCCTGGCCGGCGGCGCCGGCGCCACGGTAACCGTGACCGGGCAGCTCACCGTGGCGGGCATCACCCGGCCGCTCACGTTCACCGCCACCCTGGCCGAGGTCACCGAGTCGGCCGTCACGGTGCGGGCCGAGGCCGAGGTGGACCGGGGCCAGTTCGATATGACCTGGAACCAGCTGGGCATGCTGCGCGGCCCGGCCAGGGTCTCGGTGCTGGCCCGGTTCACCCGCGCCTGAGCCAGAACCGGTCCTGGCCAGCGCCGGGAGCCGGGCCGGCCCGTTCCGCCGCGGCCCCCTACGGTAGGACCATGCGCGCGTGGGTGGTCCATCAGCCGGGGCCGATGGCCACCGGCCCGCTCCAGCTCACCGAGCGGCCGGTGCCCGAGCCCGGGCCCGGGCAGCTGCTGCTGAAGATCCGCTGCTGCGGGGTGTGCCGTACCGACCTGCACCTGGCCGAAGGTGACCTGCCACCCAAGCACCCGGACCTGACCCCCGGCCACGAGGTCGTGGCCGAGGTCGTCGCGACCGGCCCGGGCCGGACCCGGTTCCAGGTGGGCGACCGGGTCGGCGCGGCCTGGCTCGGCGGCACCGACGGGTCGTGCCCGTTCTGCCGCCGGGGCCAGGAGAACCTGTGCCCGGCCTCGGTCTACACCGGCTGGGACTTCCCCGGCGGCTACGCCGAGTACATGGTGGCCGCCGAGGCGTTCGTGCACCGGCTCCCGGAAGGGTTCAGCGACGCCGAACTGGCCCCGCTGCTGTGCGCCGGGATCATCGGCTACCGCGCGCTGCGCCGGGCCGCGGTGCCGCCCGGCGGCACGCTCGGCATCTGGGGCTTCGGCGGCTCCGCGCACCTGGCCGCCCAGGTCGCGATGGCCGAAGGCGCCGCCGTGCACGTGTTCACCCGGGGCGAGGCGGCCCGTAAGCTGGCCCGCGACCTGGGCGCCGCCTCGGTGCAGGACTCGTTCGACCCACCCCCGGTCAAGCTGGATTCGGCCATCCTGTTCGCCCCGGTCGGCACCCTGGTGCCGCCCGCGCTGGCCGCGCTGGACCGGGGCGGCACGCTGTCCATCGCCGGCATCTACCTGACCGACATCCCGCCGCTCAACTACGACCAGCACCTGTTCCAGGAACGCCAGCTACGCAGTGTCACGTCGAACACCAGGAACGACGCCACCGAGTTCCTCACCATCGCGGAACGGATCAAGATCAAGGTGACCACGACCCCGTACCCGTTCGACCAGGCTCAGCAGGCCCTCACCGACCTGGCCGGAGAACGGGTGCACGGCGCGGCTGTACTGTCCATGCCATGACCGAGCCGCCAGCCGCTGAGCAGCGGGCCCGCAAGCTGCTCAGCCGCGTCCCGCTCGTCGACGGGCACAACGACCTGCCCTACGCATTGCGCGACGCCGGGCACCTGGACCTGGCCACGGTGGACCTGGCCGCGCCGGTCAGCTTCACGCACACCGACCTGCCCCGGATCGCCACCGGCGGGCTCGGCGCCCAGTTCTGGTCGGTGTATGTGCCGGCCAGCCTGGCCGGGGAGGCCGCGGTGGCCACCACGCTGGAGCAGATCGACCTGGTGCACCGGATGATCCGCCGGTACCCGGACCGGCTCGAGCTGGCCGTCACCGCGGCCGACGTGCAGCGGATCTTCGCGGCGGGCCGGGTGGCGTCGCTGATCGGCGCCGAGGGCGGGCACTCGATCGCGTCCTCGATGGGCGTGCTGCGCACCATGTACGCGCTCGGCGTCCGCTACCTGACGCTGACCCACAACAACAACGTGCCGTGGGCCGACTCGGCCACCGACCAGCCCACGGCGGGCGGGCTGACCGGGTTCGGCCGGGCGGTGGTCGGTGAGATGCAGCGGCTCGGCATGCTGGTCGACCTGTCTCACGTGTCGCCGGGCACCATGCGGGACGCGCTCGACGTGGCCGAGGCGCCGGTCATGTTCTCGCACTCCAGCGCCCGCGCGCTGTGCGACCATCCGCGCAACGTGCCGGACGACGTGCTGGCCCGGCTGCCCGGCAACGGCGGCCTGTGCATGGTCACATTCGTGGCCCAGTTCGTCTCGCCCGAGTGTGCCGCCTGGCACGCCCAGGTGACCGCGGACATGCGCGAGCGCGGGCTAGACTCGCGGGACATCGACGCCCACGACCAGGTCAGCCGGGAGCGAGCCGCGGCTGAGCCCCGGCCCGCGGCGACCCTGGCCCAGGTAGCCGACCATGTCGAGCACGTCCGCGAGGTGGCCGGGATCGAGCACGTCGGGCTGGGCGGGGACTTCGACGGCACGGACTGGCTGCCGGACGGCCTGGCCGACGTATCCTGCTACCCGGCGCTGTTCGCCGAGCTGCTCAGCCGGGGCTGGACCGAGGACGACTGTGCCCGGCTGGCCGGCGGCAACCTGCTCCGGGTGCTGGCCGGCGCCGAGGACGCGGCCGCCGCGCTGGCCGGCCGCCGCGCGCCCAGCACCGCCCGGATCGAGGAGCTGGACGGCGGCTGAGCTCAGCGGAACCCGGCGAACAGCTCCAGCACCGCCGCGGCGCCGCTGCCGTCGGCGT
>DATCUG010000360.1:0-2235 GCA_036567525.1 Streptosporangiaceae bacterium
CCCCCGGCCGCGGAGCTGATCGGCCGCGCTGGCGGCGATCCGGGCACCCGGTTCACATGCTGTACATGCGGTAGAAGCGGCGGATGTCATCCTTGCCTGCGAGCAGGGCCAGGCATGCCGTGGCAGCCAGCGCCGCCCATACGATGCGCTTCATGGTCCGGCCTCCCTTCTGATCTGATTGCCACGGTTGTTTCCGCCCGGAGATCCGGATAGGGCCAAAAGTCCACTGGACGAGGGTCCCTGGGCCTTCTGCTATTAGCGCCCTATTCACCAGCCAGACCAAGGGCCGCCACAGCGGTGACGGAAGTCCTGAGCGGGCCAGGCCGGGCGGCCCTGCCTGCCCATGTGGGTAGGCCGCACTATGTAAAAGACAAAACTGAATGACCGGACCATTAGCCCGGCCCCCTAAAAGGGAGGCATTACAATGCGGCGCAAGACCTTTGACCTCTTGGTCAGCACCGGCGGCCTCGTCCTGGCCGCTGTCCTGCTCGTCGCGGGCGGACTGCTGATGTGGGGATACTCCTTCGCCAGCAGCCAGGTCCACGACCAGCTGGTGGCCCAGAAGATCGTCTTCCCCACGAAGAGCAACCCTGAGTTCAAGGCACTGCCCGCCACTGACCGGGCCGCGATGGGTGCCTACGCCGGCCAGACGCTGACCACCGGCGCGCAGGCCAAGACGTACGCCGACCACTTCATCGCGGTCCACCTGGCCGAGATGGGCCACGGTAAGACTTACTCGCAACTGTCCGCGCAGTCCCTGGCCCAGCCGAAGAACACCGCGCTGGCCGGCCTGGTGCAGACCGTGTTCCGTGGCACCACGCTCCGCTCGATGCTGCTGGAGGCCTACGGGTTCTGGCAGCTCGGCCAGATCGCCCTGATCGCCGCGATCGCCTCGTTCACCGGGGCCGCCATCCTGCTGGTCCTGTCCATCCTGGGCATCGTGCACGAGCGGCGGGTGCCCGCCGGGAAGGAAGTCTTCGACAAGGCCGTGCACACCACCCCGGTCACCGCCTGACCACGGCCCTACCCATCCGGTCGGCCCGGGGCAGCGCCCGGGGCCGGCCGGATTTTATCCGTGGCCGGCTCAGCCGTCTTAACCATTCCTTAACCAGCCGGGACCAAAGTCAACCAGACGGGGACCTAGGTCACGGCAACCGGGTGACTGATATCTCTGCCCGGGCTCACCCGCTCCCGGACATCGTTGTGTTGTTACTGGTTCTGCGCGCCATTAGGAGACGTGATGAATCCGCCCGCTGACATGGCTTCCGGAGTTGTCAACCTGGATCAGCCAGGAACGTATCTGCACTGGTCGATCTTCACCGTCTCGGTGGCCAACCTGGTGCTTATCGCGGTGATGGTGGTGATCTTCGGGCTGGCCCTGATCTTGCCGTTCCCCAAGGGCCGCACGTACCCGCCCGCCCCCGATGAGGCCGGCCCGGCCGGCAGCCGCGGCTACGACGGCGAGGACGAGGACCGGGACATGTGGACGAACAAGGCCCGCCGGTTCGCGATGAAGCTCTTGCCGCCGGGCAAGCTGCTGCCGGACCGGCAGCCCGCCTACGTGCGGTCATGGGTCTACGTGTTCGGGGTGGCCAGCCTGGTCGCGTTCGTGGTGGCCTGCGCATCCGGTTTCGCGCTGGCCCTCGGCGGCCCGGACTGGTGGCGGTACAACTCATGGGGTCACTTCTTCAACAGCCTGCACCTGTGGAGCATCGAGCTGTTCATGGCGCTGCTGGTCATCCACCTGTGGGGCAAATTCTGGATGGCGGCCTGGCGCGGCCGGCGGGCCATGACGTGGATCACCGGCGTGGTCGCCTTCGCCGTCTCCGTGGTGGAGTGCTTCACCGGGTACCTGTCCCAGCAGAACTTCGACTCGCAATGGATCTCCACCAGCGGCAAGGACGCATTCAACGCGGCCGGGCTCGGCGCGATCTGGAACGCGATGAACTTCGGCCAGATGCTGATGTGGCACATCGTGCTGGTGCCCATCGCGCTGACCGCCATCATCGGGGCGCACATCCTGCTGGTCCGCGTCCGCGGCGTCACCCACCCACTGCCCGGCACGGTCAAGGTCCCGGGCCAGGGCAGCTACCGGCAGCGGCGCCGGGCCCGGGCCGCGGCCGATGCCGCGCCGTGGCGCGGTGCGACCCGCCGCTATGACATCCTCAAGGAAGGCACCATCGCCGGGGTGATCATCCTGGCCCTGACGTTCGGCCTGGCCGCCCTGCTGTCCTC
>DATCUG010000361.1:0-3360 GCA_036567525.1 Streptosporangiaceae bacterium
GGCCACCGGGTCGAGCCGGCCGAGATCGAGACCATCCTGGCCGCCTGCCCGGGGGTGGCCCAGGTGGCCGTGGTGGCCCGCGGCCAGGGCGCCGCCGGGAAACAGCTGGCCGCCTACCTGACCGCCACGCCCGGCACCACCCTGGCGGAAGACCAGATCGCGGAATGGGCGGCGGAACGGCTGCCCGACTACATGATCCCCGCGGCCGTTGTCATCCTCGACGCCCTGCCGCTGACCGGGCACGGGAAGGTGGACCGGGCCGCGCTGCCCGCTCCCGACTACGCCGCCCGCACCGGCCACCAGGCCCCCGCCACCCCGCGTGAGGAACTGCTGTGTGCCCTGTTCGCCGACCTGCTCGGCCTGGAGGCGGTCGGGGCCGCCGATGGGTTCTTCGACCTGGGCGGCGACTCGATCATGTCCATGCAGCTCGCGGTGCGGGCCCGCCGCGCCGGGCTGGGGTTCACCCCGCAGGACGTGTTCGAGCACGAGACCCCGGCTGCGCTGGCCGCCATCGCCGTAGCGGCGGACACTCCAGAACTAGCGCCGGAGGGACCAGCCGAGGTACCGCTGACTCCAGTGATGCGGGCGGTAGCCACGCAGCCAGACGGCATGCGAGTACTGGCTGGCCGGTTCGCCCAGTGGATGGCGGTCCGGGTGCCCCCAGACCTCGATGTTGCCGCGCTGGAGGGTGCCGTTGCCGCGGTGGTCCGCCACCATCCCATCCTGGCTAGCCGGCTCGCCGGCGAAGGAGCAGCCGCTCGGCTGATCATCCCTACCGCGGCGGATACCCCGGACGCTGGCGGCCAGTGGGTCCGCCGGGCCGATGCCGCCGGGCTGGACCCGGCCGCGCTGGAAGAAGCCGCCGTCCGGGCGGCGCAGGAAACATCGGGCCGGCTGGACCCCACTGCCGGGGTGATGATCCAGGCTGCCTGGCTGGATGCCGGGCCCACCGATGGGCGGCTCGTGGTGGTGGCTCATCATCTGGTGGTTGATGGGGTGTCCTGGCGGATACTGCTGCCCGACCTGGCGGCCGCCTACCACGCCGCCGTTACCGGTACTGGCGTAGGGCTGGACCGATCGCCGATGTCGTTTGCGGTGTGGGCTGGATTGCTGGCTGGACAGGACCGCTCGGCTGAGCAGCCCGCCTGGGCGGAACTGCTCGGCTACGCTCCCGAACCGCCGCTGGGGGACCGGCCGCTGGACGCCGCGGCGGACCGGTTCGAAAGCGTGCTGCGGGTCTCGGCAGAGCTGGACCCGCGGATCACTGCGGAACTGATGACCCGGGTGCCGGGGCTGTTCCACTGCGGACCCGATGATGTTCTGCTAGCCGGGCTGGTCGCGGCCCTGGCCGCCTGGCGAGGGAGTCGTGGGCAGGACGCCACCAGCGTGCTGATCGACGTGGAATCCCACGGCCGCCAGCCGTTCGCGCCCGGGATGGACCTGTCCCGTGCCGTCGGCTGGTTCACCAGCATCCACCCGGTCCGTCTCGGCACTGGCCCGGCCAGCCTGGCCGAGGTGCGAGACGGTGGCGCGGCCGCGGGTGTGCTGCTGAAGACGGTGAAGGAGCAGGCCAGAGCGGTGCCTGGCGATGGGCTGGGTTACGGGCTGCTGCGCTATGAGCCGGACGGCGACGCGCTGGCCGGGCGACCGCAAGCCCAGGTTGGTTTCAATTACCTTGGCCGATTCAGCACCGGGAGCGCCGAATCTAGCTCCGTGCCTTACTGGGCGGCGGTCAATGGTCTGGGTACTGACTTTGACCCGAACCTTCCGGTCGCCCATGCCCTGGAAGTTGGCGCACTGGTCCAGGAGACTCCGGATGGCCTGGCGCTGCGGCTTTCCGTGGCGTGGCCGGGTGGCCTGCTGGCTGAACAGGCCGCCCAGGACCTGGCCGCTGAGTGGGCTGCGATGCTGTCCGGCCTGGCTGTGCACGCCGCTTCCCCGGCGGCGGGCGGGCACACGCCGTCCGATTTCCCGTTGCTGAGCCTCACCCAGGGGCAGGTCAGCGAGGTGGAAGCGGCGGCGGGTGCGGTGGCAGAGGTATGGCCGGTGGCGCCGCTGGCCGAGGGCCTGCTGTTTCATGCGGGGTTCGGGGACGAAGGCCCGGATGTGTATGTCGGGCAGCGGGTGCTGGAGATTTCCGGCCCGGTCGATGTGGACCGTTTCCGGGCGTCCTGGGAGATGCTTTTGGCCCGGCACGCCGCGCTGCGCGGCCGGTTCATCCAGCTGGCCGGCGCAGCCCCGGTACAGGTCATCCCTCGTGAGGTTGTTCTGCCGTGGCAGGTTGCCCACCTGTCTGGGCTCGCCGATGACCAGGCCGAGGCACGAGCAACCGAGCTGACCGCCACCGCCCGGCAGGAGCGTTTTGACCTATCGTGCCCGCCGTTGCTGCGGCTGCTGCTGATCAAGCTGGGCGAGCACCGGTATCGAATGGTGCTGACCAGTCACCACGTGCTAATGGACGGCTGGTCCATGCCGGTGCTCCTGGGTGAGCTGGCCGCGCTCTATGCCGATGACGGAGATGGCAGCGCGCTGCCTCCGGTGGTGCCCTACCGGAACTACCTGGAGTGGCTGGCTGGTCAGGACCAGGACGCGGCCCGGGCCGCGTGGGTGGCCGAACTGGCTGGGGTGGAAGAACCCACGCTGGCCGCACCGGCCGACCCAGCGCGGGAGGCGGTGCTGACGGAGCGGGTGGTGACTACCGCTGGCCCAGAGCTGGCCGGGACGCTGCGCGCTGTGGGGCGGGCTTATGGGTTGACGGTGAACACGCTGGTGCAGGGGGCGTGGGCGCTGGTGCTGTCGCGGCTGGCTGGGCGGAGCGATGTGGTGTTCGGGGCGACGGTGGCGGGCCGCCCGGCTGAGCTGGCCGGGGTGGAGTCGATGGTGGGGCTGTTCATCAACACGGTGCCGGTGCGGGTGCGGCTGGACCCGGCCCAGCCGGTGGCCGGGCTGCTGGCGGGGCTGCAGGAGCGGCAGGCCGCGCTGATCGGCGCCCAGCACCTGGGCCTGGCCGAGATCCAGCGGATCGCGGGGCCGGGCGCGGTATTCGACACCCTGCTCGTCTTCGAGAATTACCCCCGCCCGCCGGTTCCCCGCTCCGAGATCTCGATCCGGCTGGCCGAGACCAAAGAGGCAGCCCATTACCCGCTGACCCTGGCCGCCCTGCTCACGGAGCAACTCGAGCTGCGCCTCGATTACCGTCCTGATCTGTTCACCAAGGCTCAGGCAAGCACCCTGCTGGAGCGGGTGTCCGGGGTGCTGGCGCAGATCGCGGCTGATCCGCAGGTGCTGGTGGGCCGGGTGGCGGTGACCGGCGCGGATGAGCGGGATCTGGTGGTGCGGGCCTGGAATGACACCGGCCCG
>DATCUG010000362.1:0-7617 GCA_036567525.1 Streptosporangiaceae bacterium
GGCCAGCCGCTGGCCCCCGGACCCGGTTCATGGAACGCATGGAAGAGCGCTGGCGCCGCCGCCAGGAGCGCGGACAATAACATTTGCGCCTCCGGGCGCGCTATACCCGCCGAGCTTCCCTCGTCGCTCGATCGCTCGTTCCTCGCTCCCTCGCTCCTCAGTCCAGTCGGCGGCGCGCGCCCTTTGGCGCGGCTCCTTCCCCTCCTCGCTCGTTCCTCGCTCGTCGGTCCAGTCGGAGGTCCGAGTGGCCCGGGGCGCTATACCCGCCGAGCTTCGCCTGTCGCTCGTGCCTCGCTCCGCGCTCGTCGGTCCAGTCGGAGGAGGAGCGGGCTTGGGCGCGGGATCAGGCTTCCTGCTGGCCGCCGGCTCGGCGGACTAGGGCGGTGAGGCGATGGGCGGCTATGTCCATCCAGCCGAACACGTCTAGTGCGTGCTGGAGACCGGTGCGCACCGGGAGCAGCGCCGACGGCGGCAGCAAGCGGGCCCGCCAGCGCACCCGGCGGGTGGCGTGCCCAGCCAGTGCCCGCCGGACCTGCTCGGTGTCGGCCCGCAGGCCGGCCGGGTCAGCCGGGTCCCGGGCGTACCGGGCCCGCTCGGCCGCCCGGGTGATCCGGGTGAGGGCCTCGTGCTGAGCCGGGAGCAGCGGCCGGTCCGCCGTCACCTGGCGGGCCAGTGCGCGCGGCGAGGCACTGGGCGACCAGGGGATCCGGTAGTCGGTCAGGTCGTCCAGCAGTTCGGCCCAGGCCGCCTCGGCGCGGCCCCGGTCGCCGGCCGCGCGGTGCCACCGCCGGCGGCGGCGGACGGACCGGATCGTCCGCGGCGTGACCAGCGCGAGCACGGCCAGCCCGGCCAGTGACAGCAGCCAGTACGGTGCCGGGCTGTGCGTGCGCACCGCCCCGCCCACGCCGGCCTCGCCGGGTACTTCGCCCAGCTTGGCCAGCGGGCCGGTGCGGGCCTTGGCCGAGCCGGACTGCGGGGCGGTGACACCGGGGGTCGGTGTGGTGTCCGGCCCGGTCTGCGGAGCGGTAATCGGCGGCAGGCTGTAGCTGGGCGGAATGGCCGTGGCCTGGCCGCCCGAGCCGGCCGGGGTGGGCTCGAAGCGCAGCCAGCCGACGCCCTGGAAGTAGAGCTCCGGCCAGGCGTGCGCGTCGCTGGTCTTGACCACCCACCGGTCGTGCCCCACCGGCGTGCCCGCGGTGTAGCCAACCGCGACCCGGGACGGGATGTCGAGCAGCCGGGCCAGCACCGCCATGGCGAACGCGAACTGCTGGCAGTATCCGCGGCGCTCGGTGGTCAGGAACCGGATCAGCGCCTGCGGGCTGGCCGGTTCCTGGACGTCCAGGCTGTAGGTGAACTTGCCCGAGTCGGCGAACCAGCGCTGCAGCGCCACCGCCTCGCCGTAACTCGAGGTCTGGTCACGGGTGATCCGTTCGGCCAGCGTGGTCAGCTTCTGGTACACCCGCGGGTAGCTCAGGTAGTTGCTGGTGATGCTGGCCGGCAACGGCCCGGCGTCGTGCTGCAGTTGCTGCGCGGTCGGGTTCACGTCCCGGCTGGCCACCGAGTAACGCAGGCCGGACAGGTCCTGTCCGGAGAACAGGGTGAGCGTGCGCGGATCCACCCGCCAGTCCCCGGCCACGTTCACCGTCCGCGCCGGGTAGGGCAGCGGCAGGAAGCTCGCCGTCTGCACGCTGCTGGACAAACCCTTGGCCAGGGTGACCGTCGTGTTCTCGACGCTGGTCGGGGTGCCCGGGGTCAGCCCGGGGATGGCGGGCAGCTTCCCGTCATGCAGCTCATCGCCGGGGGTGGGCGTCATGGTCCAGGTCTGCGCGTTCAGATTGTTCAGCACATACACCTGGAGATACTGCGGGTCAGGGTCGTTGGTCCGGTAGCTGAGCACGCTGCTCGCGTCGGTGCGGTGCAGCTGGGTGTTCATCTGCACCAGCGGGTTGGGCAGCGACACCTGCCGGACGCCCGGCCCGTCGCCCGAGCCCGAGCCGGCGAACAGCTTGTGCTCGGCCAGCCCCGGCACCAGCAGGGGGACGAACAGCGCGATCACCACGGCGGCCAGCGCGATCCGGCGCCCGGCCGCGGCCAGGTCCTTGGTGTCCGGCCCGGTCTGGTCCCTTGTGTCCTCCCCGTGCTGCCAGACCGTGACCAGCCGGCCCCACAGCCGGAGCCGTTCCCGCCCGTCCACCGCCAGCAGGGTCAGGTAGCCCGCCATGCCCAGGCAGAACACGGCCATCTCGCCCGCCGTGCTCTGGTGCGCGTCGGTGGTCAGCGGCACACAGAACAGCACCAGCAGCGGCAGGCCGGCCAGGGCCGGGCGGCGCAGCCGGACCGCGATCAGGTCGGTGGCCACGGCCACCACACCGATCCCGGTCACGGCCAGGATGACAATGGCCGGGTACGGCGGGGCGGGCGGCGCGAACCGGTTCGTCTCCTGCAGCCCCTGGCTGGCCAGCGCGCGCAGCTCATGCAGCGAGGCCCAGGTCGGCAGCACCCGGCCGGCCGACCTGGGGCTGGCGAACTGGATGTTCAGGAACAGCAGCAGCGCGGCCAGCTCGGCCAGCGCGCACACCACCACCGGCAGCCGGCGCAGCCGGGTCAGCGCGCCAACCACCGCGATCGTGATCACCGCGCCGAAGCCGACCCAGAACCAGTGCCAGTGTGCGACCAGTGGATAGAGCGACAGCGACGCGGCCAGCGTGGCCAGCGCCGCGGCCAGCGTCATCCGGTTGCTCATCGCCCGACCCCCGCGGGCCCGGCGGCGCGGTTGACGTAACCGGGCAGCTCCGACGCGTACCGCAGCTGGTTCCAGGCGGCCGGCAGCGAGCTGTCCGCAGTGATGGTGACCACCCGCCAGCCCGCCGCGCGGAGCGTCCCGGCGGCCACCTCAGCCTCCGCCGGGTCAGCCGGCAGCCGCCCCGCGGGCGGGGACCAGGTGGCCACGGCCAGCAGCAGGGCCATGGCCGGGCCGGTGTCCCGCCGGGCGGCGGCCAGGCGGCGGGCCTCCTCGGCGGACAGCCGCCCGGCCACCACCACGAACAGCCCGCTGGTCCCGCCGGTCACCCGGTCCAGCCCACGGGCCAGGTTGCTGCCCCGGGACTGTTTGATCACCGCGAGCGAATCGAGCAGCGTGTCTTCGAACGAGCCCGGGGTGGCTACCAGGCCCTGGTCGGTGACCAGTTGCCCGTCCAGCCCGGCCCGGGCCAGGTGTACCCCGATGGATGCCATCGCGCTGGCCGCGAACTCGAATGAGGAGCCCGCTCCGGGGCCGCTGTGCGCCCGGGTGCGGGTATCCAGCAGCAGCACCGCACGGTTGCGCGAGTGCTGTTCCTCGCGCCGGACCATCAGCTCACCGTGCCGCGCGGTGGACCGCCAGTGCACCCGGCGCAGTTCGTCGCCGTCCCGGTAGGGCCGGGGAATGACGTCGTCTTCGCCGGCTGTGTCCGCGGTCCGGGTCCGGCCACCGCCGCCCTCGCCGCGCCAGCTTCCGGCCAGCGGCCCAGCAGGCAGCGGGATGACCGGCGGGGTGACCACCAGCGTGCTGCGGGCGGCGAACGACCGGGTCAGCTCGACCAGCCCGAACGCGTCGGTCACCCGCACCTGGAGCGGCCCGATGGTGAACTTGCCCCGGGTCCCGGACAGGATGGGGTAGCTCAGCTCCCGCCAGCCGCCCGGTTCGATCCGTTCCAGCACGAAGCGCCGCCGGACGCCCAGCGAGTACGGCAGGGTGTCCTCGGCCAGCAGCAGGCCGGTCGGCAGCCGGGACACGTTCTCCAGCCGCAGCGTGACGGTGGCGCTCTGCCCGGCCGGCACCCGCAGCGGGGTCACCCGGCGGGTGCAGCGGATCCGGTACCTGGCCCGGCTGGTGGCCAGCACGGCCAGCAGCGGCAGCGCCACCAGCACAATGCCGATGCTGAGCAGGGCCCGCTCGCCGAGGCCCAGCCCGAAGACACCTGCGGCGATGCCCGCCGCGAGGAACGATTTGCCGCGTGTGGTGAATCCGGCGAACAGCGCCCGCATACCGGCCCTTCCTGCAGACCCTGTCTAACTTACGTCAGGATGCTGGGGGCCCGGGAGCGCACTGGCCTGCGGCGGGACATGGGCCAGCGGTCAGCGGATCCGGGGGAGCGGGAGCCGCTCCACGATGCTGGCCACCACCCGGTCGGGTAGCTGGCGTTCGGCCATGGCTTCGGCGGAGGGCAGCAGCCGGTGCGCCAGCACCGGACCGGCCAGCGCCTGCACGTCGTCCGGGATCACGAAGTCGCGGCCGTCCAGCGCGGCCCGGGCCCGGCTGGCCCGGAGCAGGTGCAGCGTCGCCCGCGGCGAGGCGCCGAGCCGCAGGTCCGGGGCGGACCTGGTCGCACTGACCAGGCTGATGACGTACTGCTTCAGCGGCTCGGCCACGTGCACCCGGCGCACGGCCGCGATCAGCTCGCGCACGTCGGCCGCGCTGGCCACCGGTTCCAGTGAGTCCAGCGGGGACGTGGAGCCGTGCAGGTCGAGCATGGCCAGCTCGGCCTCGGCGCTCGGGTAGCCCATGAAAATGCGCGCGGTGAACCGGTCCCGCTGCGCTTCGGGCAGCGGGTAGGTGCCTTCCATCTCCACCGGGTTCTGGGTAGCGATGACCATGAACGGCGGCTCCAGCGGGTAGCTGGTGCCATCCACCGTCACCTGCCGTTCCTCCATGCACTCCAGCAGGGCCGACTGGGTCTTCGGGGAAGCCCGGTTGACCTCGTCGCCGACCACGATGTTCGCGAACACCGGCCCGGGCTTGAATTCGAACTCGCGGCGCTCCTGGTTGTACGCGCTCACCCCGGTGATGTCGCTGGGCAGCAGGTCCGGGGTGAACTGGATGCGCTGCACCGAGCAGTGCGTGGATTTGGCCAGCGCCTTGGCCAGCATCGTCTTGCCCACCCCGGGCACGTCCTCGATCAGCACATGCCCTTCGGCCAGCAGCACGGTCAGCGCCAGGCGCACCGCGTCCGGCTTGCCCTCGATCACCGACTCGATGGCGGTGCCGATCCGGTGCGCTACCGCTACCAGGTCGTCGAGCGTGCGCTCGGCGCCTGCCCCCATCTCCACGACCACCCTGTCCTCCTGTGCCGGTTCTGCCGCGCGTACCGACAGTACGTGCTGGGCGCGCCGTGTGCGATGCGGGCACCGCTACCCGTGGCCGGCCAGCCCGGCCATGGGTGGGCGCTCCACTTTCCTCCCACGCTCTGACCTGCGGATTCATCGAGAATGTGCCGATCCGGCCAGGTGTGAAGCGTTGACGGTGGGGGAATGTGGAGTACAGTGGAGGCCGGTGGGGCGGACTGGTCACGGGCGGGAGGTGAGGGCCTGTGTTCTTGGGCACTCACACGCCGCGCCTGGACGAGAAAGGCCGGCTGTTCCTCCCCGCCAAGTACCGCGAGGAACTCGCTGGAGGGCTAGTGATCACCAAAGGGCAGGAGCGCTGCCTCTACGTGTTCCCGGTGGACGAATTCGCCAGGATCACCGAGGCGCTGCGCACTGCGCCGGTGACCGCGAAGGCGGTGCGGGATTACAGCCGGGTCTTCTTTGCCAGCGCGTCCGACGAGATCCCCGACAAGCAGGGCAGGATCACCATCCCGCCCGGCCTGCGCGACTACGCGGCCCTGAGCCGCGACTGCGTGGTGATCGGTGCTAACACGCGGCTGGAGATCTGGGACTCCACCGCGTGGGAGTCCTATCTGGCCAACCAGGAGGACGCTTTCTCCGCGGCGTCGGAGGAGGTATTGCCAGGGGTGCTCTAACCGGTGCCGGTTCACCGGCACCGCGTACTCGGCGAGGTCTCCGTCCGCGGCTAGGGGCCATCACGTTGGCTGGCGTCACTTCCCCGGCGCCAGGCAGCGCGATCATCCCCCGCGAGGCCCGCGGCTGGAGACCTAGCCGGGAGCACACAGGCAGGCAGGCCGTCCGCCGCATCCCCCGGGAGGCGGCGGGACGAGAGGGGGTCCGATGGGCGAGCCAGCGGCCGGCCATCTGCCGGTCATGGTCGAGGAGGTGCTCGCCCTGTTCGAGCCGGCCCTGCAGCCCCGTGGCGCGATCCTGGTGGATGCCACCCTGGGCCGGGCCGGGCATGCCCGGGCGCTGCTCGACGCGCATCCCGGGCTGGCGCTGATCGGGGTGGACACCGACACCCAGGCGATCGAGGAATCGCGGCGGCTGCTCGCCCCGTACGCCGACCGGGTGACCCTGGTGCACGGCCGCTACGACCGGCTCCCCGAACTGCTGTCCACCCGCGGTGACCAGCGGGTCCAGGGCATCCTGTTCGACCTGGGCGTGTCCTCGCCCCAGCTCGACGACCCGGCCCGCGGCTTCGCGTACTCCTACGACGCGCCGCTGGACATGCGGATGGACCAGGACGGCCCGCTGACCGCGGCCGACGTGCTCAACACCTACCCGGCCGGGCGGCTGGCCCAGGTGCTCCGCGACTACGGGGAGGAGCGGTTCGCCCGGCGGATCGCCGACGCCGTGGTCCGGGCCCGGGCCCGCGCTCCACTTCGCTCCACCGGTCAGCTAGCCGAGATCGTGCGGGACTCCATTCCGGCACCGGCCCGGCGCACCGGAGGCAACCCGGCCAAGCGGACGTTCCAGGCGCTGCGCATCGAGGTCAACGGGGAACTCGACGTGCTGCACGCGGCGCTGCCGGCCGCCCTGGACGGGCTGGCCGTCGGCGGCCGCATCGTGGTGCTCGCCTACCACTCGCTGGAGGACCGGGCGGTCAAGACCGTGCTGGGCCAGGCCGCGGCCGATCGCACGCCGCCCGGGCTGCCGGTGCCGCTGGAGTCGGCCCGGCCCACGTTCCGGCTGCTCACCCGCGGCGCGCTGCGGCCCAGCCAGGCGGAGCTGGCCAGCAACCCCCGGGCCGCCCCGGCCCGATTGCGGGCCGCCGAGCGGATCAGAGCAGCGGCATGAGTTCGGCCACCAGGAAGACGGGGGTTAGGCAATGAGCGTCCGCACCGGCACGGAGACCAGGCCACGGGCACGCCGGGCATCGCTACGGTCGGTGGCGCCTGCACCAGCGCCGTCTCGCCCGCGCCGTCCGGCCCCGACCAGACCAGGGGATACCGGTGCGCCCAAGCCCAGCCGGCCGGCCAAGCCCGGCACCGTCGCCCAGCCCGTACGCGGCGGCGTGCCGCCGCTCGGCGCGGAGCGGCGATCGGGGGGTCCGGGGGGTCGCCCCCCCGGGCTAACACGCCCGGCGGTGCCGGCGTCGGCTATTGCTAAGACGCCGTTTGTGGTGTTTGTGCTTGGGTTGCTGGGCGGGGGACTGATCTGCCTGCTGGTGATCAACACTGTGCTGGCCTCGGGGGCGTACCAGATCAACACGCTGCAGCAGGCCCAGACCAGCCGGCAGCAGCAGGTCCAGGTGCTGCAGCAGCAGGTGGCCGCGGATTCCGCGCCGTCGGTCATCGCCCGGAAGGCGCGCCAGCTCGGCATGGTGTCACCACCGCTGACCAAGTTCATCAACCTTCGTAACGGCCGGATCATCGGCCAGCCGACCAGAGAGCCAGGTGTGCTGCCCGTACCCGGGTACGTCCCGTGAGGGGAGGCCAGGGGGACGGGCCGGGTAGCCGGCCAGGACCA
>DATCUG010000363.1:0-17943 GCA_036567525.1 Streptosporangiaceae bacterium
ACGACCGTGTGGGCCAACACCGCCGAGGCCTACCGGCGGCTGCATCCGGCACTGCAGGTGCTGGCCGGCCAGCTCCGCGCGGTGCACACGAACCTGTACGACTACGCCGCCGACCGGCCGCAGATCGGCGGGGTGGACGTGAAGGAAGAGGAGTACCGGGCCGAGTTCCGGCACCTGGAGTTCGAGACCGAGCACCCGGTGGTCCGGATCCACCCGGAGACCGGCGAGCCCACCCTGCTGCTGGGTCACTTCGTGCGCTCGTTCGCCGGGCTGAGCACCGCGGACTCCGCTGACCTGTTCGACGTGCTGCAGCGGCACATCACCCGGCTGGAGAACACGGTGCGCTGGACCTGGCGGGACGGTGACATCGCGATCTGGGACAACCGGGCCACCCAGCACTACGCGGTGGCCGACTACGACGACCTGCCCCGGCTGCTGCACCGGGTCACCGTGGCGGGCGACATCCCGGTCGGCATCAACGGCGACACCAGCGTGGTGCGCAAGGGCGACGCCAGCCACTACTCATCGCTGGCCGCCTAACCGGCTACTCGGTCGCCGTCCGGCCGGGCAGACTGGGCGGGTGGCGACCGAGCAACGGCTGGCTGGAGCGGGCGCTGTGAGCGGCCGTTACTGCGCCCCGTTGCTGGGCTGGCCGTTGCTGGGCTGGCCCGGGCTGGGCTGGCCGGTGTAGGCGGCCAGGGTCCGGTCGGCGGCGGCCTGCGCGTCGGCCGGGTCGGTGCCGGCCGAGATGCTCGCGTCCCGCCACCCGTCGCCGCTCAGCGCCATGAACTGCCTGCCCTCGCCGGACGCGGCCCAGGCCGCACCGTCCTCGGGTGACACGTGAGCCGCCGCGCCCAGGTGACCGGCCAGGCCGAGCAGGGCCATATCCCAGCCGATGCCGACCGCGCCCGGGCCGAACTCGGCCCACCGCTCCGCGTCGGCCAGCGCCAGGTGCTCGATCTGCAGCCGGGTGCGGCCGTCGGGCTGGGCGGTCAGCCGGACCTCGATCCAGGTGGTTTCGCCGCCGAACTCCCAGGTGGCCGCGAAGCTCTCCGGCGGGTCGCAGCGTTCGATGGTGCCGCTCGCGTTGCCTTCGAGCTGATACCGGCCACCCAGCCGCAGCTCCCCGGACACCGGCAGGAACCAGCGCGGGATCCGCTCCGGGTTGGTGCACGCGTCCCAGACGTCCTCGACCGATGCGGCGTACACCTGGCTGACGAGCACGGTCCGGGCCTGGCCAGCCTCGATCACCCGGCTGCCGACCTGCCGCTGGACCGCGTTGATCTGCTGGACTACATCGATCATTGCTTGCTCCCGTGATCTCGGTTTTCGCGCTGGCCCCGGGCCAGCTCGGTGGCCAGCGCGGCCAGGTGCGGTGTCCAGAACCGGCGGAACGGGTCCAGCCACTCGTCCACCTCGCGCAGCGGCGCGGGGTTGACCGCGTACAGCCGGCGGGTGCCGGCCGGCCGCATCGTCGCGAAGCCGCTCTCCCGCAGCACCCGGAGGTGCTGCGACACGGCCGGCTGGGAGATGCCGAACTCGGCGCGGATCACCGCGCACACCGCGCCGGAGGTGAGTTCCGCATCGGCGATCAGCTCGAGGATCCGCCGCCGGACCGGGTCGCCCAGCACGTCGAAGGCGTGCACCTGGCCCAAGGTACAGCGTGCACTTATATAAGTCAACGCCTATATGAACGTGGTGGGCGGCGCCCGGTGTGGATGCCGGGGCCGGTGCGGGCGGGCGGTTTGCCCCGCCATCCGGCGATTGCACATGCAATGCTTTGCAGATGACTGATCCTGACGTGCTGGCCGACTTTGACCAGGCACTCGCGGCCACCGACCGGATCGTCTCCGGCATCAAGCCGGGCCAGTGGTCGGTGCCCACCCCATGCCGCGGCCTGGACGTCCGGGCCGTGCTCGGCCACCTGGTCACCGGTCACCTAGTGTTCATCGCCCGGGTGCAGGGACTGCCGGTCCCGGACCGGGCCGCGGACCACCTGGGCGACGACCCGGCGGCCGCGTTCCGGCGCAGCGGGCAGGCGCTGCGGCAGGCGTTCGGCCAGCCGGGGGTGCTGCGCGAGACCTACCAGGGCCCGCTCGGGGCGGCCCCGGGCGTGTTCCTGGTCCAGGTGCGCATCGTGGAGCTGCTTGGCCACGGCTGGGACCTGGCCAAGGCCACTGGCCAGCCCGCCGACTACCCGCCTGACCTGGTCGAGCGGGCGCTGGCCCAGGCCCGGAAAGGGCTGGCCGACCGGCCGGACGGGCCAGGCGCGCCGTTCGCCCCCGAGGTGCCGGTGCCGGCCAGCGCGCCGGTCATGGACCGGCTGGCCGGGTTCCTGGGCCGCCAGCCCTGACCTGGCCGCGGACGGGCCGGGCGTCGGCGGGCCGTGCGCTGGCCCGGCTGACCGGGGGCCGGGGCGGGTGGCACAGTGGACCGCATGGCGACTGACTCAGCACACCGGGCGGTGACGATCGAGCGCACCGCGCCCGGCCGGTTCACCGCCGTCAACGAGCGCGGCGGCCGGATCACCCTGGGCACCGGCGGCGACGAGCGGTTCACGCCGACCGAGCTGCTGCTGGCCGCGATCGGCTGCTGCACCGCGATCGACGTGGACATCCTGACCTCGCGGCGGGCCGAGCCCGAGTCGTTCCACGTCTCGGTCGAGGCCGACAAGGTACGCGACACCGGCGGTAATCACCTGACCGGCATCGAAGTGGCGTTCAGCATCGTGTTCCCTGCTGGTGCGGACGGGGACGCGGCGCGGGCGCTGCTGCCGGATGCGATCCGCAAGTCGCATGACCGGCTGTGCACAGTGGGCCGCACCGTCGAGCTGGGCACGCCGATCAGGGAACGAGCGGTGCCGGCGGAGAGCGGCGCCTAGCGGCCGCCGGCCAGCTTGCGGTCGCGCTGCTCCAGGCCCAGCTCCCCGTACGGGTAGTCGGGCGGCCGCGGGTCGCTGGCCGCGTCCAGCGCGGCGGTTTCCGCCGGGCTGAGGTGCAGCCCGGCCGCTCCCAGGTTCGCGTCCAGCTGGCTGGTCGTGCGGGCGCCCAGGATGGTGGCCGTGACGCCGGGCCGGTCGGTCACCCAGGCCAGCGCGACCTCGGCCATCGACACGCCGCGCTGGCTGGCCACCTGCTGCACCGCGTCGATGACGTCCCAGGTCCGCTGGACGCTGCGGCGGTCGTAGGCCTCCATGCCCCGGCCCGGGTCCTCGCCCAGCCGGATCGCGCCGGCCGGCCGCTGGCTGGGCGAGTACTTCCCGGACAGCCAGCCGCCGCCGAGCGGGCTCCACGGCAGCACGCCCAGCCCCGCGTCCCGGGCCGCGGGCACGATCTCCCACTCCGTCTCCCGGACCAGCAGGCTGTACTGCGGCTGCACGGTGACCGGCGGGGCCAGGTTCAGCTCCCGGGCCAGGTGCACCGCCTTGGTCAGCTGCCAGCCGGTGAAGTTGGAGAAACCGTAGTAGCGGATCTTGCCCGCCCGGACGAAGCCGTCCAGCGTGCGCAGCGTCTCATCCAGCGGGGTCCACGGGTCGAACGCATGGACCTGGTACAGATCGATCTCGGGGCCGCCCAGCCGGGCCAGCGAGGCGTCCAGGGCCCGGGTCAGATGCCGGGCGGACAGCCCCACGCCGTTCGGCGAATCGTCGGTCGGGAAGCGGCCCTTGGTGGCCAGCACCATCGGCTCGGTGACGGCGGCGGGCCGGCTGGCGAACCAGCGGCCGATGATCTCCTCGGACCGGCCCTGGCTGTACACGTCGGCGGTGTCGAGGAACGTGCCGCCCGCCGCCGCGAAGTGGTCCAGCTGCTCGTGCGCGCCCGGCTCATCCGTTTCGCTGCCGAACGTCATCGTGCCCAGGCAGAAGCTGGACACCGCGCAGCCGCTGCGGCCCAGAGTGCGATAGTCCATCCAACGACCCTATGCGGGGACACCGGCGGCCGGCCGGGGCGCGGTGCGCCAGACTGGTGCCAGACCGCAGCGCGGGCCAGGCCAGCACAGTCGGCGGGATTGGAAGGGTCAGCAGAATGGCGAAAGGTACCCGGATCGGCTCCGTGGTGATATTCGTGCAGCAGCTCGACCGGTCGGTCCGTTTCTACCAGGACGTCCTGCGGTTGCAGGTCACCGACCAGAGCCCGACCGCCGCGCTGCTGGTCAGCCCGGAGGGTTCGGAGCTGATCCTGCGGGCCATGGGCAGCGCCGGGTCGCACCCGCTGGGCGCGGTCGGCGTGCAGTACGTGATCTGGACCGCGGCCGACCGCGCGGATCTGGACCGGTGCGAGCGGGCGCTCAAGGAGCGCTCGGCCTACCGGGACACCCGGGGCAGCGACGGGATCGTCCTGGTGGAGGGGCATGACCCGGACGACACCGTGGTAATGATCGCCTACCCCGGCCCGGAGGAGCGACAGCTCAAGCGGCTGCCCACCCGCATCTACGGCTGGTAGGTCCCGGCTGGGACGCTGCTTGCGGCGGGGGCGGCCCGCTGGCCCAGGCCCACCTTGGTGCCCTTCTGCCACCCGCCGAACAGCAGGGCCAGCACCAGCAGCAGCACCAGCACGACGACCAGCCAGAGCAGCCAGCCCAGGCAGCCGATCCGCCGCCGGGGCCGCCCGCCCCGCCCACCGCGGACGCGGCGGCTGCGGCGGCGGCGTGCCCGCATTAACCCGCCGAACATGAGCTCCTCCCAGCGCGCTGGCCGGCCCCTTCTGTACCCGCCACCCGCGCCGATTAACCGGCGCGTGCCGGGTAACTGAGTAGAGCGCGCGGCGGCTGGCCGTCCGCGCCCGGCGCCAGGATGGAGGCACCATGACACGCACCGCGCCCGGTCAGGACGTGACCCGCAGCAGCCCGGGGCGGGGGTTAATCAGCCGGCTGGCCATGGCCGCGGCCGCCATCGTGGCGGTGGCGGTGCTGGTCGTCGCGCTGTCCGCGGTCCATCTGCTGCCCTCGCTGCGCAACCCGTTCGCCGAGAGCACCTCGGTGCGCAGCCAGCCGGTGCTGCTGAAGTCGATCACGGCGCTCAGCCGGTACCAGGCGGCCAGCGGCTCGTTCCAGGTCGTGGTGGACCTGACCAAGAAGACCGCCTACCTGCCGTCGTTCCTGGAGGGCAGCCAGACGCTGTTCATCGGCCAGGGCAGCGAGATCGCCTACGTGAACTTCGGCCAGCTCAAGGGCTCGGCCATCAAGGTGGCGGCGGACCGCCGGTCGGTCACCATCCGGCTGCCCCGGGCGCAGCTCGAGCCGGCCGTGCTCAACGTCCGGCAGTCCTACGTGGTCGCCCAGCAGCAGGGGCTGCTGAACCGGATCGGGAACTTCTTCTCCGGCAACCCGAACAGCGAGCAGCAGGTCTACATCCTGGCCCAGCAGAAGATCGAGTACGCGGCCCGGCATAGCGCGCTGCTGGCCCAGGCCCAGCACAACACGGTGGGCATGCTGACCGGGATGCTGCACTCGCTGGGCTTCCAGCAGGTCACGGTCAGCTTCAGCTAGCCACCTTGTGCAGGAAGCTGTTCGCCACCGGCCCGGCGCTGTTGGCACCGAACCCGCCGCCCTCGACCAGGACGGCGAAAGCCAGGTCGCCGCGGTAGCCGATGAACCAGCCATGTGAGTGCGAGCCGTTGCCGAACTGCGCGGTCCCGGTCTTGCCGTAGACGCCGGGCCCGAAGCCGACCCCGGCCGCGGTGCCGCTGGTCACCACGGCCCGCATCATCGGCCGCAGCGTGGTCAGGATGGCCGGGCTCAGCTTGTGCGGCGTGGCCGTCTGCTTCGGCATCGGGTCGGTGACCAGCAGCGGTGGCCGCCAGGTGCCGTCTGCGATGGCCGCCGCCATGGTGGCCTGGCTGAGCGGGTTGACCAGGTCGGTGCCCTGGCCGAACGCGTCCGCGGCCAGGTCGGTCGGCTGGTGCGGCGTGCTGAAGTGGCCCAGCGTGGCCGGGATGCCCAGGTTGGCGGTGGCGTTGAAGCCGAACGTGGCGGCCATCGCGGCCAGCGCGTGCCCGCCCAGCTGCTGCGAGGCCAGCATGGCGAACGTGGTGTTGCAGGACACCGCGAACGCGGTCTGCAGGTTCGTCGTGCCCAGGTGCTCGTTGGCGTCGTTGTGGAACACCCGGCCACCCAGGTCGACCGTGCTCGGGCACTGCACCGTGCTGGACGGCGTCATCCCTTTCTGGGCCAGGGCGGACGCGGTGACCACCTTGAACGTGGAGCCGGGCGGGAAGATGCCGGCCAGCGCCCGGTCGAAGCCGCCGGGCCGCTCCACCACGGCCAGCACCTTGCCGGTGGACGGCTGGGTGACCACCATGTCGATCGGCTTGTTGGTGGCCGCCGCCGATACCGCGGCCGACGCCGCCATCTGGTCCGGCATGTCGATGCTGGTCCGCACCGGCTTTCCGGGCACCGCGGCGAACCGGGCCGCGGTGCTGTCCACGTGCTTGCCTGGCCCGGCCACCGCGATGGTCAGCGACGGCCGCCCGGCCAGCTGGGCCTGGTAGGCCTGCTCGATGCCGCCCTGGCCGATCTGGTCACCGGCCTGGTACGGCGCGCCCAGCGCCTTGGCCTGCGCCTTGGTCGCGGCTACCACGATGCCGGTGAGCAGCGCGAGCGACCCGGACTGGGCCTGCATGGCGGGCGAGCTGAGCTGGGTGGTGCCGTCGTCGGCCAGGATGGCGGCCCGGGCCGGCCAGACCGCGCTGAGCGCGAAGTGCTCACCGGCCCGCAGGCCGGGATAGACGGCGGCCGGGCTCCAGCGCACCCACCAGTGCCGGTTCCGGTCCACCAGGCTGAGCTGCCCGTGGTAGGTCCAGGTGTGCCCGCTGGCCATGGTGACCGCGGCGGTGAACTGGGCCTTGGCGGTGCCGCCCGACGATGTCACCGGGCCGAGCCGGGTGTGCAGGCTGCGCTGACCGAGCTGGGCCGCGTACTGCCGCAGCGGGCCGGCCAGCCCGCCGTGCGGCACGTTCACGCTGACCTTGTCCATGGCTGGGTAGTCGCCGTGCTGCCAGCCGCGCAGGTAGCTGGCCGCGGTCTGCTGCGGGCTGCCGGTGGTGCGCAGCAGCAGCAGGTACCCGGCCGCGCCGCCACCCAGCACCACCACCAGCGCGGCCACGGTGACCAGCACGATGATGGTGCGCCGCCGCCCTCGGCGGCTCGGGCTGGGGGGCGTGGGCGGCCGGTAGCCCGGGGCCGGAATGCCTGCGGAGGGGGGAGTCCTGGCGTGGCTCACGAGCCCTAACGATAGCCGCGGCGCGCTGGCCACTGGTCCGGAACGGGGCTAGCCGGGTGCCGGCCGGCGGTTTGCCTGGGTGCCGGCCGGCGGACTGTCGGTGCCGTCGGGCACGCTTATGCCATGGCGGAGAATCTCACCTTGATGGCCGTGCACGCGCACCCGGACGACGAGGCGTCCAGCACCGGCGGCGTACTGGCCCGGTATTCCAGCGAAGGCGTCCGCACGGTGGTCGTCACCTGCACCAACGGCGAGTTCGGGGATACGCCGGGCGGGGTCAAGCCGGGCGGCGACGGGCACGACGAGGAGCAGGTGGCGCAGATCCGGCTGGCCGAGCTCAGGGAGTCGGTCAAGCATCTCGGGGTCACCGAGCTGGAACTGCTCGGCTATCACGACTCCGGCATGCTGGAGTGGGAGTACAAGGGCCGGGCGGACGCATTCTGCAATGTGCCGCTGGCCACCGTTTCGGCCCGGATCGCCGGCCTGATCGAGCACTACCGGCCGCAGGTCGTGGTCACCTACGACGAGAATGGCGGCTATCAGCACCCGGACCACGTGCACGCGGCCCGGTGCGCCGCCGCGGCGGTGGCCGACACCGGCATCCCGGCCAAGCTGTACCTGACCGCGATGCGGATCAGCGACTGGGCCAAGCTGTGGACCGCGCTGCGCGACGCCGGCGTGGACGTGCCGGACAGCGACGACTTCCCGGACGAGGCGCGGCGCCAGATGGAGGCGGCCGAGGCGCGCATCACCACCACGGTGGACATCCGCCCGGTGCTGGCCCGGAAACGGTCCGCGCTGCTGTCGCACGCCAGCCAGATCAACGACTCGTGGTTCAGCAAGATCCCGCCGGACATCGCCGAGCAGGTGTTCGGGCACGAGAGCTTCATCCGGGCGGTGGACCGCACCGGCGCCCCGGTACCCGAGGACGACCTGTTCGCCGGCCTCCGCTGAGCCGGGTGCCGGCCCGCGGGCCGGCCGGTCATTTACGAATTATTGCCACGGCCGCCCATTGGCAGCCCGCCCGGGCAGGGGTTTGACTGTGCAGTGCGGTACCAGGCCGTGCGCCCCGATCACGCCGGGTTGCCTGGGCCGTCATTCACCCTGGGCAATGGAGGCCGTTCCATGTCAGATATCGCCCGAATCAGCAGCATCAGCCGCCGCCGGTGGCGTGGCCGCGGTATAGCGGCCGCCGCCGCCTTGCTGGCCGCGGCCCTGGCACCAGCCGTGGCACTGGCCCCAGCCGGCGCCGCGTCAGCCCACCGCGGCGCGAGTTTAGCCAGTTCCAGCGCGAACTGCCCCTGGCTCAACCAGTCCCTGCCGATCAGCCAGCGGGTGCACCTGCTGCTGGCCAAGATGACGCTGGCCGACAAGATCAACATGGTCACGGGCGGCGGCACCAGTGAGCCGTACGTGTTCTACATCAAGGCCATCCCGAGCCTGTGCATCCCCGCCATGGGCGAGGAGGACGGGCCGGTCGGAGTGGGCGACGGGCTCACCGGGGTGACCGAGCTGCCATCCGCCGCCTCCCTGGCGGCCACCTTTGACCCATCCCTGGCCAGCCGGTACGGCCAGGTCATCGGGTCGGAGGAACGCGGCAAGGGGGCAATGGTCAATCTCGGCCCGACGATCAACATCGACCGGGATCCGCGCTGGGGCCGGTCATTCGAGGCCTACACGGAAGACCCGTACCTGAACGCGGCGCTGGCCGTCGGCGAGATCGACGGCGTGCAGAGCACGGGAGAGATGTCCCAGGTCAAGCACTACGCCGTGTACAACCAGGAGACCAACCGGAACACTCCGGCCGACGACGCCATCATCAGCAAGCGGACCCTGCATGAGATCTATCTGCCGGGGTTCTGGGCCGCCACGAAGGTAGCCCGGGCGTCTTCAGTGATGTGCTCTTACGCCACCATCAATGGCCAGTACGCCTGCCAGAACGACTACCTACTGCGCACCACGCTGGACCAGCGCTGGCACTTCCCCGGTTTCGTCACCTCGGACTACGACGCTACCCACTCCACCGTGCCGTCCGCCCAGGCCGGCCTGGACCAGGAGATGCCCGGGCCCATCTACTACGGCCCCGCGCTGCAGGCGGCCGTGCAGTCCGGCCAGGTCAGCGACGCCACGCTGAACGAGATGGTGTCCCGCATCCTGACCGAACTGTTCCGCTTCCACGAGTTCAACAACCCACCGGCCGGGACGACCACGGCGACCGTGACCACGCCGGCGCACCAGGCGCTCTCGACCACGGTGGCGGAGACCGGCACTGTGCTGCTGAAGGACAACCACGGCGTGCTTCCGCTCAAGGCGGCCGGCGGCGGCTCGGTGGCGGTGATCGGGCCGGCCGCGTCGGCCCAGCCGGTGTACACCGGCGGCGGCAGCGCCTATGTCACCGCGCCGTTCCACGTCACGCCGCTGCAGGGAATCCAGGCGGCCGCCGGGGCGGGCACCTCGGTGTCCTACCGTCAGGGTCTGCCCACGGACACCTCGCTGACGCCGATCCCGGCCTCCGCGCTGAGCCCGCCGTACACCGGCACCAGCTTCGGCGGGAGTTACACCGGCACGCTGACCGCCCCCGAGACCGGCACCTACGTGCTGGCCTTCACCAACCCGACGCCGTACAACGTTACCTACCTGTACCTGAACGGCCACGAGATCCTGGCCAACCCGGGCACGCCGCCGGTGTCCACCTACTCGGTGGGCGTCAACCTGGTGGCCGGGCACACGTATCAGCTGCGGCTCAGCGGGTCCGGCGCGTCGTCCGGCCTGAGCTGGGCCACGCCGTCCGACCTGGCCCCCTACATTAGCCAGGCCGTCAGCGCGGCCAAGGCAGCCGCTACCGCGGTGGTCGTCGTGTCGGATGATACCGAGACCGAGGCCGCGGACCGGGCCAGCCTGAACCTGCCGTCCGCGCAGAACGAGCTGATCTCGGCGGTGGCTGCGGCCAACCCGCACACGGTTGTGGTGATCGACGCGGGTGCTCCCGTGGTCATGCCCTGGCTGCGCCAGGTCGCCGGGGTGGTCGACGCGTGGTACCCAGGCGAGAGCAACGGCACCGCGCTCGCGGACGTGCTGTTCGGCCAGACCGACCCCAGCGGGCACCTGCCGGTGACCTTCCCGGTCGGTCTCTCCCAGGTGCCGGCGGCCAGCCCGGCCCGGTTCCCGGGGGTGAACGGAAAGGTGCTGTACTCCGAGGGCCTCGACGTGGGTTACCGGTACTACGACGCCCACAACGAGACTCCGCTGTTCCCGTTCGGCTACGGGCTGTCCTACGCGCGGTTCTCGTTCAGCCACCTGGTGGTCACGCCATCGCGCGACGGCCGGGTCGCGGTGTCCGCGACGGTCAGCAACACCGGCCGGGTGGCGGGCGCGGATGTGGTCCAGCTCTACCTGGGCGACCCAGCGGCTGCCGGTGAGCCGCCCCGGCAGCTCAAGGGGTTCGCGCGGGTCAGCCTGCAGGCGGGCCAGTCGACCACTGTGCACTTCTGGCTGACCCGCCACGACCTGTCCTACTGGAACAGCGCGGCGAATCGCTGGGTGCTGCCCGGCGGCCAGTTCACCGCCTTTGTGGGCGACTCCTCGGCGCTGGCCGGGCTGCCGCTGCGCACCGGATTTACCCTGGCGGGCGGGCGCTGACCACCATCCCGGGTCCGCGGCCACCCTGGGCCGCGGACCCGGGAGGTCACCGCTCACCCCCCAGGGATGAGGCGGGCCGCCCGGCCCGCCCGGCATCGTGGCGGGATGCCGGCTGATCCGTTGGCTCTGCTGCGGAGCCGCAGCTACCTAGTTCTGCTGGTGCTGGCCGCGATCATCGGCGCGCCCATCTCCGCAGCCGCCTACTTCTTCCTCGCGCTGGTCAGCAAGCTGCAGGGCTGGGTGTTCTCGTCGCTGCCGCACGCGCTGGGCTTCCACGCCGAGCCGATGTGGTGGCCGGTTCTGCCGCTGCTGCTGGCCGGGGTGCTGGTGCCGCTGGCCATCCGGTACCTGCCCGGCACGGGCGGGCATTCCCCGGCCGACGGCTTCAAGGCCGGCGGCGGCCCCCAGCCCGCCGAGCTGCCCGGTGTGGTGCTGGCCGCGCTGGCCACGCTGAGCCTGGGCGTGGTGCTCGGTCCGGAGGCGCCGCTCATCGCGCTGGGCGCGGGCCTGGGCCTCTGCGCCATCAAGCTGGTCAAGCGGGACGCGCCAAACCGGGTCACCGCCATGGTCGCGGCGGCGGGCAGCTTCGCGTCCATCAGCACGCTGCTCGGCTCGCCGCTGCTCGGCGCGTTCCTGCTGATGGAGGCGTCCGGGCTGGGCGGGGCCACGCTGGAACTGGTGCTGGTGCCCGGCCTGCTGGCCGCCGGGATCGGCTCGCTCATCTTCACCGGCCTCGACTCGGCCACCGGACTGGGCACGTTCTCGCTGGCCATCCCGAACCTGCCACACCTCGGGCCGCCGACCGTGGGCGAGTTCGGCTGGGCGCTGGTCATCGGCTTGGCCGCCGCGCTGCTCGGCACCGCGATCCACCGGCTCGCCCTGGTCCTGCGGGACCGCACCCAGCGCTGGGTCATGCTGGCTGCCCCGCTGATCGGGCTGGCCATCGCCGGGCTGGCCATCGCGTACGCGGCGGGTACCGGGAAGGGCAGCAGCCAGGTGCTGTTCTCCGGGCAGAACGCGCTCGGCCCGCTGATCATCCACTCGTCCGGCTTCACGGTGGGTGCGCTGCTGCTGCTCCTGGCGTGCAAGGGGCTGGCCTACGGCGGTTCGCTGAGCTCGTTCCGCGGCGGCCCGATCTTCCCGGCCATGTTCCTCGGCGCGGTCGGTGGGATCGCGCTGTCCCACCTGCCCGGCCTGCCCGTGGTGGCGGGCGCGGCCATGGGCATCGGCGCGATGAGCGCGGCCATGCTCCGGCTGCCGCTCACGTCCGTGTTGCTGGCCACGCTCCTGCTGTCGTCTGATGGTCTGCAGGTCATGCCGCTGGCCATCGTGGCCGTTGTGGTGTCCTACGTGGTGTCGGCCCGGCTGGCGCCAGCCCCATCGGCCGGGCCAGCCGAGCCGGAGCCGGCCGCGGCCCAGCCGGACACCGCCGCGGCCGGGCGCCCGCCCGCCTAGCTGATCCCGCCTAGCTGATCGGGGGCAGCGTCTGGCTGCTGTCCAGCACGGGGGCGAACAGGTCGCCGCATTCGGCCAGCCGGGCCGGCATGTCCCGGATCGTGAAGCTGCCCGGCCGCAGCCCGGGGTCGTCCAGCTCGTCCCAGCTGATCGGCGCTGACACCGGCGCCCCGGCCGCGGCCCGCGGGCTGTACGGCGCGACCAGCGTCTTGTTGTGCACGTTCTGGGTGTAGTCCAGCCGGGCCAGCCCGCCCCGTTCCCGGACGTCCCATTTCCAGCTGACCAGTTTGGGCACCACCGCGCCGATGGCCTTGGACAGCTGTTCCACCCAGGCCCGGGTGTCCGCGAAGCTGGGCCCGCGGGCCACCGGGATCCAGATCTGCAGGCCCCGCCGGCCGGTCAGCTTGGGCTGCCCGCGCACCCCCAGGTGGTCCAGGGCGGTGCGGTGCAGCCGGGCCAGCACCAGCACATCGTCCCAGGACGTGGACTCGCCCGGGTCGATGTCGATCAGCGCGTAGTCCGGCTGGTCCGGCTGGTCGGTCCGCGCGGTCCAGGCGTGCCATTCCAGCGCGCCGAAGTTGGCCGCCCAGATCAGCGCGGCCGGCTCGTCCACCACCAGGTAGGTGCTGGTCTTGCCGGGCTCGGCGGCCGGGTCGGTCCAGCGCGGCAGCCAGCCCGGTGCGTGGTCGGGCAGCTGCTTGTGCCAGAACCCGGCGGTGTCCGCGCCGCCCGGGAACCGGTGCATGTTCAGCGCCCGGCCGGCCAGGTAGGGCAGCGCGACCGGGGCGATCTGCGCCGCGTACCGGATCAGCTCCCGCTTGGTCACCGGCGCCGCGCCGTCGCGCGCCGGGAACAGCGTCTTGTCCAGGTTGGTCAGCTTGAGCTGCCGCCCGGCCACGGCCCAGGTACCACCGTTGCCCAGTGCGTCCAGGCTGGCCAGCTCGTCCGGGGTGGGTCCGGCCGGCGCCGGGGGGCGGAGCCGCACCGACGCTTCGGCGGCGGGCAGGTCAGACCGCCACATCCGCTCCGGGTCGGCCTTGACCTCGTCGTTGGTCCGCCCGCTGAGCACCGAGGCCGGGTAGTCCTCCGGGTTCCACCCCTTGACCGCGTACTCGTCGTGCTTGTGCAGCAGCAGCCACTGGTCGCCGTCCCGGCGGACCAGGATGAACCGGCCGCGCAGCTTCTCGCCGGACAGATCGGCGTGGAAGTCGCCGGCCCGCACCGCGGCGGCCGGGTCGTCGGTAGCGTGCGGTTCCCAGGTGCCCTGGTCCCAGACGATCACGTCGCCGCCGCCGTACTCGCCGCGCGGGATCACGCCCTCGAAGTCCAGGTACTCGATGGGGTGATCCTCGACGTGCACCGCGGTGCGCCGCACGTCCGGGTCCAGCGTCGGCCCCCGGGGCACGGCCCAGCTGACCAGCACCCCGCCGATCTCGAACCGCAGGTCGTAGTGCAGCCGGCGGGCCCGGTGCCGTTGCACCACGAACCGCGGAGCGCCGTCCAGCGCGGTGGCTTGCTCCGGCTGCCCGGCCGGCTCCGGGGTCCGGCTGAAGTCGCGCTTGCGCTGATAACCCGCCAGTTTCCCGGGCATCCGGCACCTCCCGTCACCAGCCCGGGACCTACCCGCCTGGGCCCTGCTGCCACACCCCGCGCTGGATACCCTGGTCCCGAGGGGGTAGCGAGAGCACATGAAGATACCGGGCCGGGTCCGGCGCCGCCGGGCGAGCCAGTCCAGCCAGGCCCCCGCGATGGGCTCAGCGGCCGCCCGAGGGCCGGCTGGGGATGCGCAGGCCGGCCAGCTCATGACCCAGGACGCGCTGACCCAGGAGGTCGCCCGGCTGGCCGGTGAGCTGGCCGAGACCGGGGAGGCCACCCCATCGCGCTGGCGGCGCTTCCGGTCCGCCGTCATCCGGCTGGTGCACCGCAGCGGCCGGGCCAGCCAGGCGGGCCGGGGCCGGGCCGTCTCGTGGGGCCGCTGGCTGACCGCCCAGGTGCTCGCGATGGCGCCCCGGCTGCCGGTGCGCAACCAGGCCACGCTGCGCGCCCAGTTCCCCGGGCTGACCCCGGAGGAACTGGCCGACAAGCTGATCCAGGGGTCGTCCCGGGCGGCCGCCTCGGTCGGTGCCGCGGTGGGCGCGGCCCTGTTCCTGCCGCTGCCCGCGGCTCCGGTAGAAGTGCTGGTCGAGACGCTGGCCGTGGTCGGCATCGAGGTCAAGCTGGTGGCCGAACTGCACGAGGTGTACGGGATGCGGGCGGCCGGCCCGGTGCCGGAACGGATGCTGGCTTACGTGGCGGCCTGGGCCGACCGGAGTGGGGTAGCGCTGGTGCCCAGCGGGCTGGCCCTGGCGGTGGGCTCGCCGCTGCGCCATCGGCTGCAGCGGCGGCTGATCGCCCGGGCCGGGCGCAGCGCGGCCTCGCTCGGCCCGCTGCTCACCGGGGCGATGGCCGGTGCGCTGCTGAACCGGCACGAGACCCGGCGGCTGGGCCAGGACGTCCGGGACGACCTGCGCCGCCGGTCGCCGTACTCGGCCGCCTGGCTGGACTGAGCCGGGCTGGACTGAGCCGGGCTGGACTGAGCCGGGCCGGGCTGGCCTGGGCACGGCTAGCCCCGCTCGGCCACGGTCAGCCCAGGGATGGCGGCCCAGCCGACGATTTCCAGTACCGCCCGTAGCTGCTCCGGGGCCTTGTGCAGCACGACTGGCCGCCCGGTGGCCGCGCCGCCCGGGCTGGCCATCCGCACGATCGCGCGCAGCCCGGCCAGGTCGCAGTAGCTGACCTCGGCCAGGTCGAGGTGGACCTCGGGTGGGGTGTCCGGGAGTTGCCGGAGCGCGGCGAGCAGCGCCGGGTAGGTCGATTCGTCGATCTCCCCGGCGAGAGCCAGGCCAGGTGGCTCCGCGGTGCGGGTGATCCGGAGCACACCGTCGTCGGACACGAGGCTGCTGGTGACTATCGCGGATCCACCTCCTTCATGCCGCCGTGGGATGGCCGGCCCGTCGGCGCGGTCCGGGCAGCATACTGGCACTGGCCAGGCTGAAGTGAGGCTCTGCCAGTGAATACGGGCTAAGCCGACGATGCGGGAGCCGGCCAGGGCCGGGTCAGCCGGGCCGCCGATTCGATCATGATGGCGTGCACGAATGCCTGGGGCAGGTTCCCGCGCAACTGATGCTGGTGGGTGTCGTACTCCTCGGTGAACAGCACCGGCGGCCCGCACGCGGTCCGGTTCCGCTCGAACCAGCCGACCGCCTCGCTGGTCTGGCCCTGCTGATGCAGGGCCAGCGCCATCAGGAAGCCGCACAGCACGAACGCGCCTTCGGCCTGCTCCAGCGGCCGCTCGTCATGCCGGTACCGGTACAGGTAGCCGTCCTGGGCCAGGTCGCCGGCCACGGCCCGCAACGTGGCCAGGCTACGGGGGTCCTCGGCGGGCACGGCGTCCCGGATCGCGGCCAGCAGCAGCGCGGCGTCCACCCGCTCGTCGTCCGGGGCCCGCTGCCAGCGCCCTGACGGGTGCACGCAGTCGCCGAGGCTGGCCTGGATGGCGTCGGCCAGTGCCGTCCACTGCGCCGCCAGCCCCCGTCCGTGTCCGCCCGCCGGCCCTTTCGCGGCCACGGCCGCGATCGCGCGCAGCCCGGACACGCAGGCGAGCCGGGAGTGCGCCCAGCGCCGGTTGTCCAGCTCCCAGATGCCCGCGTCCGGTTCCGCCCACCGCTTCCCGATCGCGTCGGCCGCGACGGACGCCGCCTGCCAGTCCTCCTCGCCGAGCAGGTCGTGCCGCGCCGCGGCGGCCAGCAGCGACAGCGACTCGCCGAACGCGTCAAGCTGGAACTGCCCGCGCACCCAGTTCCCGGCCAGCGCCGTCCCGCCGGGGAAGCCGCGCAGCCGCAGCCGCCGCTCCTTCGGGATCGCCTGCCCGCTCACCGTGTAGCCGGGCATCAGGTCGGGCCCGTCGGCGAGCAGCCGGTCGGTGACGAACCGCACCGCACCGGTCAGCAGCGGGTGCGGGCCGTGCGCCGCGACGGCGAGACCGGCGTAGCACTGGTCCCTGATCCACGCGTACCGGTAGTCGTAGTTGCGGCCGCCTTCCAGCCGCTCGGGCAGCGACGTGGTGGCCGCCGCCACCATCGCGCCGCTCGCGGAAGAAAGGCCCCGCAGCACCGCGTACGCGTGCCGCGCGTCGGCGACGGCGATCAGGTCGTCACAGTGGGGCACGACCTGCGACCAGGCCTCTTCCGTCGCTGACCAGGCGCGGCCGGCGTCCGCGGGCTCATCGGGAAGATCAAGATCAGAGATCTCCAGAACGAGCTCGTGCGTCGCCCCCTCCGCCAGCTCGATCGTCATCCGCAGCCCGCCGTCGACGGGCCGCGCCTTGGCGGCGCCCGACCAGCGGAACCGCGTCGAGCCGCTGCGCCCGGTCCAGATGCCCCCGTGCCGTTCCACGGTCGTCGCGGCATTGCGCCCGTAGCCGCCCCGAGGGTCGAGGACCACGGTGACCTTGGCAGGCCCGTCCACTGCCTCGATGCGGCGCAGCAGCACCACCCGGCGCGGTTCGGCGGGCATGGCCAGCGCCTCCCGGCACTCGATCGCGGACGAGCCGACCCACCGGCTGTGCCAGATCAGGGTGCCGTCCTCGTAGTAGCCGCCCCACACGTACCAGGGATCCGCGGGGGTGACGGAGTACCGTCCCGGGCCGCCGAGCAGCCCGCTGAACACCGCCGGGCTGTCCCAGCGCGGCATGCACAGCCACGCGACCGAGCCGTCCGGCGCGATCAGGGCGCCGCGCTCGCCGTCGGCGACGAGCGCGTATTCACGCAGCACCCGGGGGGTAACCACTTTGCTCATGAGGTTCCGACTTCCTCGTTTGGGACGGCTCATGCCAGGAAAGTAGGGCTTCCATGACCAAGACAGTCGTGATCACCGGTGCTAGTGCGGGTATCGGCCGGGCCACGGCCCGGCTTTTCGGCCGCCGCGGCGATAACGTCGTGCTGGTCGCGCGAGGCGAGGCTGGCCTCGAGGGCGCCGCCCGGGAAGTGCGGGAGGCGGGCGGCCAGGCCCTGCCGGTACCCACAGACGTCGCTGACTTCGCCGCGGTGCAGCAGGTCGCGGACCGCGGGGAACAGGAGTTCGGCCCGATCGACGTGTGGGTGAACGTCGCGTTCACCTCGGTCTTCGCGCCGTTCAAGGACATCAAGCCCGAGGAGTTCAAGCGCGTCACTGAGGTGAGCTACCTCGGGTTCGTGTACGGGACGAAGGTGGCGCTCGGCAAGATGCTGCCCCGGGACCGGGGCACGATCGTGCAGGTCGGTTCCGCCCTCGGCTACCGGTCGATCCCGCTGCAGTCCGCGTACTGCGGCGCCAAGCACGCCATCAACGGATTCACCGAGTCGGTTCGCGTCGAGCTGCTGCACGACCACAGCAACGTGCACATCACGACTGTGCAGATGCCGGCCGTGAACACCCCGCAGTTCTCCTGGGTCCGCTCCAGGCTGCCCAGGCACCCGCAGCCGGTGCCGCCGATCTACCAGCCGGAGGTCGCCGCCCAGGGCGTCGTCTACGCCGCCGACCACCCGGAGCACAAGGAGTACTGGGTGGGCGCGTCCACCGTGGGCACGATCTTCGCGCAGAAGTTCGCCGCG
>DATCUG010000364.1:0-3222 GCA_036567525.1 Streptosporangiaceae bacterium
CACGGTGACCCGGGTCGTCACCGAGGGTTTCGGGGCCAAGGAGAGCGAGCCGGCCGTCACCGGCTTCGAGCTGCGCGCGTCGTGGTCGCCGGCTGAGCCCCCTTCCGGGCCGCCCGCCGGGACAGGTGCCGGGCCGGCTGCCGGGACGGGCGCCGGGCCGGGCGGGGAAGGGCCGCTGGACGGGCACCTGGCCGCGTGGTGTGACGCGCTGTGCGCGGCGGCCGGGCTGCCCCCGCTGGCCCCGGGCGTGACCGCGCTGCGCAAGCCAGCTTCGACCACGCGGCGGCGGCGGTGACCGCGCCGCACCTGCCGCCCGCCCAGCCACCCGACGAGGCCGGCCTGCCCGGGGAAGACCAGCCCGCGCCGGTGCCGCTGCTGGAGCCGAGGGACGGGCTGCCCCCGCTGTGCGAGACGGCCGCGGCGCTGGACGCGGCGGTCCGCGCACTGGGCGCCGGGACCGGCCCGGTGGCGGTGGACGCGGAACGCGCCTCCGGCTTCCGCTACGGGCACCGGGCGTTCCTGGTCCAGTTGCGCCGGCAGGGGGCCGGCACCGTGCTGATCGACCCGGTGTGCTGCCCCGACCTGTCCGCGCTGGACGCGGCGCTGGCCGGCACCGAGGCGGTGCTGCACGCGGCGTCGCAGGACCTGCCCTGCCTGGCCGACCTGGGCTACCGGCCGCGGCAGCTGTTCGACACCGAACTGGCCGGGCGGCTGCTCGGCTACCCGCGGGTCGGCCTGGGCCCGCTGGTGGAGACGGTGCTCGGGCTGTCCCTGGAGAAGGGGCACGCGGCCGACGACTGGTCCACCCGCCCGCTGCCTGAGGACTGGCTGCGCTATGCCGCACTGGACGTCGAGGTGCTGGTCGACCTGCGCGACGCGCTGGCCGCCCAGCTCGAGGCCCAGGGCAAGGACGAGTGGGCCCGGCAGGAGTTCCGCGCCGTGCTGAACGCCGGCCCGCCGCCGCCGCGCCCTGACCCGTGGCGGCGCACCTCCGGCATCCACCGGGTGCGCACCCGGCGTGGCCTGGCCATCGTCCGCGAACTGTGGCTGGAGCGGGACCGGATCGCGCAGCGCCGGGACCTGTCCCCGGGCCGGGTGCTGCCCGATTCGGCCATCGTCGAGGCAGCCCGGGCCGCGCCCGCCACCATGGCCGAGCTGGCCGCGGTGGCCGGGTTCCGCGGCCGGGGGGCCAAGCGGCACGCGGGCGAGTGGTTCGCCGCCATCCACCGGGCCAACCAGGAGGCCGACCAGGAGCTGCCCCGCCCGTCCGGGCAGGCGTCCGACGGGCCGCCGCCCGCGCACCGCTGGCACGAGCGGGACCCGGAAGCGGCCAAGCGGCTGGCCGCGGTGCGCACCGTGGTCGCGGCGCTGGCTGACGAGCACCACCTGCCCGCCGAGAACCTGGTCCAGCCGGACGCGGTGCGCCGGCTGGCCTGGCAGCCACCGGAACCGGTCAGCGCCGAGCGGGTCGCCGCCGATCTGGCTGGTTACGGCGCCCGCCCGTGGCAGGTGGACCTGGTCTCGGTCCCCATCACCGGCGCCCTGCTCCGCCTGGCCGAGAAGGACGACGAGTAGCCAGCGAGTACCCGCGCCCATCCGGCTGCTAAGCCGCCGCCACTCTGGGACTGGTTTGACTGGTGTGACTGTTGGTGCACTCGTGGCGCCCGCCAGTGTCCCGGAAGTGTTGATGTTGAAGGAGGACACCACCCAGCGGGACCTCCTTCAACATCAACAACTCACAGTTGGCGGTGGGCTGCTGACAGCTGGCGGTGGGCTGTTGACGGCTGGCGGTGGGCTGTTGACGGCTGGCGCTGGGCTGCTGACCGCTGGGACGGGGCTGCTGACGGCCGCCCGCGCGCCGGGTGGTGTCTTGACAGGGCCCTGGCGCAGGTCTAGCTTCCCTCATTGATAAGAAACTTTCCTAATAAGCGTTCGCGCAAAGCTGCGTCCGCGCGGCGCTGACCCGCTCGTGCTCCGTTCGCCCGTGGCCTCCGCCACCGTAGGAAAGCAGGTCTTATGTCCCGATTGCGTGCCCTTCGCACGGCCGCCGCCCTCGCCGCCGCCGCGCTCGCCCTCCCCCTGGTCACCGCCACCGGCAGCGCCGACGCGGCCAGCACAGCCCGCTCCTCGGCCTGGGGCGGCGGGCTGCCCGCGCACTTGTTCGCGCCGTACTTCGAGGCCTACCTGACTGACAGCCCGGCGACCCTGTCCGCCGCGTCGGGAGCCAAGTACCTGACGCTGGCCTTCATCCAGACCCCGGCGAAGGGGTCGTGCACGATCGACTGGAACGGCGACACCAGCACACCGATCTCCTGGTCGGTGTACGGCAGCGACATCGCCGCCATCCGCGCGGCCGGCGGGGACGTGATCCCGTCGTTCGGCGGCTACTCGGCCGACCATGACGGCACCGAGATCGCGGACAGCTGCCACAGCGTGGCGAAGATCGCCGCCGCCTACGAGAAGGTGATCACGACCTACCACGTGACCCGGCTCGACCTGGACACCGAGGACAACTCGCTGACCAACACGGCGGGCATCGACCGGCGCAACGCCGCGATCCACCTGGTCGAGCAGTGGGCCGCGCGGTGCCACCGGCACGTGCAGTTCGTCTACACGGTGCCGACCAACGTGTCCGGCCTCGACCCGTCCGGGGTGAACGTGCTGGCCAGCGCGGTCGCGCACCGGGCCCGGATCGACATCGTGAACATCATGACGTTCGACTACTACGACAACAAGCCGCACGAGATGGCGCGGGACACGGTCACCGCCGCCGGCCACCTGTACAGCACGCTGCACCAGCTCTACCCGGCCAAGTCCCCCGCGCAGCTGTGGCACATGATCGGCGTGACCGAGATGATCGGCATCGACGACTTCGGGCCGCCGGAGGTGTTCACGCTCCAGGATGGGCCGGCCGTGCTGCACTGGGCCGCCGCCAGGGGCCTGGGCGAGCTGTCCTTCTGGGCATTGCAGCGGGACAACGGCGGCTGCCCGGGCACCGGGGGCAGCAACACCTGCTCCGGCCTCACGCAGTCCAGCTGGCAGTTCAGTCACATCTTCGAGCCGTTCACCCGCTGGTAGTGGCCTGGTGAACCTGGGTGCGCCCCCGCGCAAAAGAGAGAGCGAAGGGGCGTACCCAGACACCAGGGAGACACCATGCGCACAATCCGGTCCGCTGCCGCGACCGGCCTGGCCCTGACCGGCCTGCTGCTGACGGCGTGTACC
>DATCUG010000365.1:0-4527 GCA_036567525.1 Streptosporangiaceae bacterium
ACCCATAGTGAGCGCGTCACCGGGCAGGCCGAGCAGGTCCCGGACGTCGTCCTCATGCCGGCTGTACAGCGTGGTCAGCGTGGTCCCGATGCCGTAGGCCCGGGCGGCCAGGATGAGGTTCTGCACCGCCCCGTAGATGGACGCGCCCAGCCGGGGGTTGCTGACGCCGGCCGCGTCGCGCAGCAGCGCGTCGAGTACCGGCAGCGGCTCGGGGCGGTCAGCCACTGCCTGGCCGGGCCGGCTTCGGCGGCATGACTGGGTTGCCGGGCAGGTAGACCGGCAGCAGGCGGACGTGCGGCACCACCTGGCTCTGCGCCGGGGCAGCCGAACCCGAATTGAGGCCGGCCACGGCCAGGCCGGTGGCCAGCGCACCGCTGCACGCGCCGATGGCCAGGGCAGTGAGCAGCGTGCGGCGGTTGGCGCGTCTGGCGGACGCCTGGCGCATGGTGGCCAGGCGTGCTTCCACCCGGGCGGCGACGGCCCGGTCGACCCTTTCCAGGAACGCTGCCACGACCGCGTCGCTGTACTCGGGCCCCAACTCATGATGCGCCGCGGCCGCGGCGCGGATGTCATCTGGGGATACCGGCGACGTATTCACCTGGCCAGGCTAACCCCGGGTACTGAAATTTGGCTGACAATGTCAGCCGGCCGGTTTGACCGACCGGGTGGCGATATAGCCGGGCATGAACCGGGCCGTCGCGTCGGCGTGGTGCGGCGCTTCGACCAGGTGGGTGAGCCGGAAGCCGGCCGCCAGCTGCCCGCCGATCTGATCGGTCAGCGAATGGCTGTACTCGATGGGCCCGTCCCCGTAGCCGCGCTTCCGTTCCGCCTCGGTCAGGTCGAGTGTGCTGAACGGCAGCCGGTGGCGCACCACCAATTCGCCGCGCTCATCCAGCGCGGTGACGTCGAAGATGAAGATGTCCGGGTTCATGAACCCGGCCAGCAGCGCGCCGCCCGGGCGGAGCACCCGGAACGCCTCGCGCCACACTGGCGCCAGTTCCGGGCAGAACACGTTCGACACCGGGTTGACGATCACATCGAAGCTGTCGTCCGGGAACGCGTCCAGGTCACGCATGTCGCCGAGCACGGTGTGCAGGGTCAGCCCCTCCCGGGCGGCCACCTCCTCGTCCCGGCGCAGCTGCCCCGGCGAGTTGTCGAACACGGTCACGGTCGCGCCCGCCGCCGCGAGCACCGGGCCCTGCTGCCCGCCGCCGGAGGCCAGGCAGAGTATCTCCGCCCCGGCCAGATCGGCCGGGAACCAGTCCCGTGGCGTGGGCTGGTAGCCGATCAGCACCACGGACCAGTCACCGCCCCGGGCCCGGGCGATGACCTCCGGCCCGACCGGCCGGGTCCACTCGTTCCCGCTGTCCACCTCGCGGTCCCAGGCCGCCCGGTTGTGCGCGACCGGGTCGAACGTCAAGGCGTGTCCAGCCGGGCCTCGGACCGGGTCGGCTCGAACAGCTCCACCGGGTTGCCGGACGGATCCTCGACCAGGATCTGCTTGCCGCCCATGCCAGTGACGATGTCGTTGCGGAACCGGGCGCCGTTGCCGCGCAGTTGCACCACGGTGGCGGCCAGGTCTTCGACCTCGAGGGCGAACCGGTTCCAGCCGCCCGGCTCGGGCAGTGTCCCGTCCGGCATAGCCTGACCGCCCCCGCCGCCACCACCCGGGGCGCTGAGGTTCAGCCGCAGGTCGCCGCGGGACAGCATGGCAAAGGCGGGCGCCGGATGCATTACCTCGGTGAAGCCCAGGTTGCCGCAGTAGAACCCGATCGCCGCATCGACGTCGTTGACAATGTAACGGACACTCACAGTGGCCATCGGCGACACCTCCGCGCCCCAGCCTAAGCCGGGCCCCGGACAGGACAGTGGCCCGGGCGGTTCAGCAGCCAGGCGCAGGCCGGTGCGGCCCGCAGCCGCATTCGTGCGGGCCAGCCCGGTGCCGGTCGTGGCAGCAGGGCAGCAGGATCGGGCCGACGCCCGGGATGGCCTGCTCCCGCGCTTCGGCCAGCAGGGCCGCGGCGGCCTGCTGGCCATTTTCCCCGGTGCGGGACATCCGGGACGCGATCAGCCCGGTCACGATCGGCGTCGAGAACGACGTGCCGCTCCACTTGGCCATGCCGTAGAACTGCCGCTGCTGGCCGGTGTACGGCTCGACGTGGCACACGTAGGTGCCGGACGTGTAGGCGTTGATGAGATCCCGGCCCGGCGCGTACACGTCGACCCAGCCGCCGTGGTTGCTGAACGAGGCGCGGCTCCGCCAGTCGGCCGCGAGCGCACCCACCGAGACCACCTCGCTGAACGCGGCCGGCCAGCTCGGCCGCCGTGAGCCGCTGTTACCGGCGGCCACGACGACCACCACGCCCTTGTACTGACGGAGCAGCTTGAGCCACGCCTCGAACGCGATGAGCGGCAGGTCCGCCCGGGTCGGCGCCGCGATCGTGAGATGGAAGATATCCACGCCCAGGCCGAGGGCGCCGACCAGCCGCGGCACCAGGTCTGATTCCAGCGTGCTGCCGGCGATGGCGAATGCGTTGGTCACGATCACCTCGGCCGCGGGGGCCACGCAGCGCGCGACACCGGCGACGAACGTGCCGTGTGCCGTGTACGGCGGGATCGGGTCCTGGCCGTTGCCCGGGTCCAGGTCGCCGGCATCACCTTCCCGGACTCCCTTCAGCCAGGGATGGCCGTGCGCCGGGTTGGCCAGCAGCCCGGTGTCGGCCATATAGACGAGTACTCCCTCGCCGCCGTTGCCGTGGCACACCGAGGGGTAGGGCTCGATCCCGGCGTAGGCCGGCTCGGGTTCGGTGGCCGGGCAGCCACCCGAGGTGGGGCAGACCGTCAGAACGTGATTCGGCGTCGCGACGCCCAGGCCGAGTTCCCGGTCGACCAGGTTCACCGCGTCGGGCACAGCGTGCTGCACGCCCGAAGGCGTCGGGCCGAGGGTGACCAGCTGCACGCCGGGCGTGATCCGCTGCAGCCGGTCCGGCTCGTTGTCCCGCAACTCCCGCTCGGGCGGCTGCTCCAGGATCTCCAGCACGCGCGTCAGGTGCTGATCGCGGACCAGCACCTGGCCGCGGGCGAACATGTAGCCGAGCCCGCCATCCCCGGCGGTGACCACCGCTATGTCGATTCCCTGGCGGGCGAAAGCCTCGACGATAATGCTCACGTCGTCCCCGACGCTCCGTTCCAGTTCATCTCTCCAGCTGGCCGATTCGGTCACGATTACCTCCGCAGGTGTCCTGCCTGTCCAGAGCGGCCGATGGCCTTGGTGATACGTGCGGCCGGGGATCCGTTGCGCGCCTGTGGCCCCCCTCAGGGCATGAAAGCATCAGGATCTAACATCGGGATGTGGCGGGGGAAGCCGTGTCGGCCGGAATCACCCAGCGGGATATGGACGATTTGCTCCCGCTTGCGCTATCCCGTCCGCATGAGGCCCTGGCCAGGGCGCGGGCCATTCTGGGTGGGCGGCCCAGCCCAGCCGAGGCATCTGTCGCCCATCAGGCCGCCGGAATCGTGCTGCGCGATATCGGCGATATCGGCGCCGGGCTCCGGGAATTGCGCGCGGCGCTCCGGGGCGCCAGCCGGGCCGGCTCGCCGGAGCGCGAAGCGGATGTGCTGGCCACACTGGGGCTGACGCTGGCCTACGCCCGGCGAACGCCGGATGCGCTGGCCGCGTTCGACCGCTCATTGCAGCTGTCCAGCGGGACCGCGATCGGACGGGTGCGGTACCGGCGGGGCATGGCCCTGTGGCGGCTCGGCCGGTACGCGGATGCGCTCGACGACTTTCGCCACGCCGTGGACATGCTGCGCCCGGCCGGTGACCTGATTTGGACGTCTCGTGCTTTAAACGCTCGCGGGATGGTGTACCTGGCGCTCGGCTCGGCCAGCCGCGCCGATGCTGATTTTGTGGCGGCCGGGCGCTTGTTCGCCCAAACCGGGCAGGAATTCGAATCAGTCCATACCGTACTTAATCGGGCTTCCGCCGCCTACGCGCTCGGCGACCTGCCAGCGGCGCTTTCTTACCTGGACGAGGCGGCCACCCGCTACCGGCCGCTGAATGCGCCGACGCCGTTTTTGAGTATTGACCGGTGTGCGGTATTGCTCGCCGCCGGCCTGGTCGATGACGCGCTCGACGGAGCCGACGCCGCGGTCCGGGACATCGAGCAGTTCCGCGGGCAGGCCTACTGGCGGGCCGAGTTGCTGCTGATGGCGGCCAACTGCGCGCTGGCGGCCGGGCAGCCGCAGGTCGCCCTGGACCGGGCCACCGCGGCCTACCGCATGTTCCGCTCCCAGCAAAGTGCCTGGTGGCAAGCCCAGGCGGGGCTGGTGCTGGCCAGGGCCCGGTACCGGATCGGACCGCCATCCGGGCAAAGCCTCCGCGCCGCGGGCCGGGCGGCCGCGCGGCTGGATCGGCTCGGCGCGGGCGAGGCGACACTGGCCCATCTGCTGGCCGGGCGGATCGCCCTGGATCTGGGCCGTGGCGACGACGCTGACCACCATCTCCGCGCCGCGGCGGAGCGCCGG
>DATCUG010000366.1:0-13409 GCA_036567525.1 Streptosporangiaceae bacterium
TCCGCACCAGGCCGCGCTCGACGCGGACCGCCCACTCACGTGCGTCTGCGCTGGCCGCCAGGCGGACGAGAGCCGACTTGTCGATCAGCCACGTGGTCACCGCCAGGCCTCGGACATGACGTCCGGATCGGCCAGGTCAGCGAAGTTATCAGCGAACCGGGCCAGATCCTGCACGCTGACCGGTGAGCCAGGCACGGCCGCGTCCTGGGCCAGGCGGCGGCGTACGTATTCGCTGCGGGACAGTCCCAGCCGTCCCGCGTGCGCGTCCAATGCCGCGATGACGTCATCGGGCACGTCGCGAATGAGCATGTCCGTCATCCCAGCCTCCCGCAGCGATGGCCGATATCCCATGATAGCGCGCACAGCCAGCTCGGGTCGGTTCCGGCCGCCTGGCCAGCTAGCGGCGTCAGACCATGTCGAATGTGTCGGGGTCGGGGCCGAAGCGCTCGTTGCGGTTCAGGGCGGTGATGGTTTCGACGTCCTCGCCGGACAGCTCGAAGTCGAAGATGGCGAAGTTCTCCCGGATCCGGGCCGGGGTGACCGACTTGGGGAAGATGATGTCGCCGCGCTCGATGTGCCAGCGCAGCACCACCTGGGCCGGGGTCTTGCCGATCCGCTCGGCGATGGTCACGATCTCCGGGTCATCGAGCACCCGGCCCTGGCCGATCGGGGCCCAGCCCTCGACCGCGATCTGGTGTTCCGCGCAGAACGCCCGCAGGTCGTCCTGGGTCAGGTACGGGTGCACCTCGATCTGGTTGACGGCCGGCGGGACCTCGGTCTCGGTGTGCAGCCGGCGCAGGTGGTGGGCCTGGAAGTTGGACACCCCGATGGACCGGGCCCGGCCGTCCCGGTAGAACTCCTCCAGCGTCCGCCAAGTGGACACGAAGTCGCCGTCGTACTTGGTGGGCAGCGGCCAGTGGATCAGGAACAGGTCGAGGTAGTCGAAGCCCAGCGCGTCCAGTGATGCGTCGAACGCGCGGCGGGCGTCGTCCGGCCGGTGCGCGCTGTTGGCCAGCTTGCTGGTGACGAACACGTCCGAGCGGTCCAGGCCGGACTTGCGGATCGCCTCGCCGACCTCCTTCTCGTTGCCGTACCCCTCGGCCGTGTCGATGTGCCGGTAGCCGGTCTGCAGCGCGGTGCTCACCGCGGTCACCGTCTCCTCCGGCTGGACCAGGAAGACGCCGAAACCGAACTGCGGGATGGTCCGGCCGTTGTTCAGCATGATCTCGGGTACTGCGCTCACGAACTCGCTCTCCTCCGCGTACTCACGTGTTGTCGGGTCCACTCTTCCCTGCCCGGCCAGACCGGGTTCACCCGGGGCCGGCCCGTCACTGGCTGATCAGGATGACGTCGAGGGTGCGCGGCCCGTGCACGCCCTCGACCCGGTCCAGTTCGATGTCGCTGGTGGCGGACGGCCCGCTGATCCAGGTCAGCGGGCGGTCCGGGCGGAGCCGGGCCACCGCCTCCGGGACCAGGCCGACCACCTGCCCGGCCCGGACCAGGCACAGGTGGTAGTCGGGGATGAGGCTGAGCGCGCGGCGGCCCTGGCCGGCCGACCCGTCCAGGACGATCGTCCCGGTCTCGGCGATGGCCACCGCGGCGGTGGTGATCACCCCGTCGAACCCGTCCAGCTCCCGGGCGGACAGCCCGTCGTCCTCGACCAGATCCACCCCGGCCAGCGGTCCCGGCAGGTCGAGACCGGGTGGCACGACGAGCCGCCGCGCGCCCCGCTCGGCCAGCGCCGCGACGGCGACGTCCAGCAGCCCGGCTGGTTCCGCGCGCCGGACGACGGCCCGGTAGTCGGACAGGCGTTCGGCAAGAAGATCGAGCAGCTCGGCGGTGCTCAGCCCGGCCTGCGTGCGGTAGCCGTCCGGGGCGGGCGCCGCCGGCGCGGACCGGTCGGGCCCGAGCGCGGTCCGGATCCGGCCCAGCACCTCATCCCGCGCGCTGCTCACCGGGACCGCCACCATTCGCGGAACGTCTGGGCCGGCGGAACGGGCGCGTCCCGGGCCGCGGTCCAGCCGGACAGCGGTGGCGGCAGCCGCCGGATCCGGCCATCCCGGCTGACCAGCCGGCCCAGCCGCCCGGCCCGCTGCCCGGCCGCTAGCCGGCCCGGCTTGGCCATCACCCAGGACGCCGCGGCCATGGTCACCGATTCCGCACTGGGCAGCCGCGTCTCCTCGACGTGCCGGGCCCGTAGGTGCACCAGCAGCGACGGGATGTCGATGCGTACTGGGCAGGCCTCGTAGCACGCGCCGCACAGCGACGACGCGTACGGCAGCGTGGCGTTGTCCTCGACCCCGGTCAGCATGGGCGAGAGCACCGCGCCGATCGGCCCGGGGTAGACCGACCCGTATGCGTGCCCGCCGACCCGCTCGTACACCGGGCACACGTTCAGGCAGGCCGAGCACCGGATGCAGTGCAGCGCGGACCGGCCCGCCGGGTCGGCCAGCGCCGCGGTGCGCCCGTTGTCCAGCAGGACCAGGTGGAACTGCTGCGGGCCGTCGCCCGGGGTCACCCCGGTCCACATCGAGGTGTACGGGTTCATCCGCTCCCCCGTCGACGACCGGGGCAGCAGCTGCAGGAACACGCCCAGGTCGGCCCAGGTGGGCAGCACCTTCTCGATGCCCATCACGGTGATCAGCGTGTCCGGCAGGGTCAGGCACATCCGGCCGTTGCCCTCGGACTCGACCACGCACAGCGTGCCGGTTTCGGCGATGGCGAAGTTGGCCCCGCTGATGCCGACCTTGGCCGACAGGAACGCGCGGCGCAGGTGCAGCCGGGCCGCCTCGGTCAGCGCGGCGGGCGAGTCGGTCAGCCCGGGCGGCGCGTCGCCCATCTCGCGCACGAAGATGTCCCGGATCTCGGCCCGGTTCCGGTGGATGGCCGGCACCAGGATGTGTGACGGCCGGTCGTGGCCGAGCTGCACGATGAGCTCGGCCAGGTCGGTCTCCCGGGCCCGGATGCCGGCCGCGGCCAGCGCCTCGTTCAGCCCGATCTCGTCGGTCACGATCGACTTGACCTTGACCGCCTCGGTGGCCCCGGCCGCGCGGACCAGGCCGGTCACGATCCGGTTGGCCTCGACCGCGTCCCGGGCCCAGTGCACCACCCCGCCACGCGCGGTGACCTGGCTTTCCAGCTGCTCCAGGTAGCGGTCCAGGTGCCGCATGGTCTCGGTCTTGATCGCCGACCCGGCCGCCCGCAGCTCCTCCCAGTCGGGCAGCTCACCGACCACCGCGGCCCGCTTGGCCCGGATCGTGGCGGTGGCCCGGCCCAGGTTGCGGCGCAGCTGGCTGTTGCCCAGCGCGCGCCGGGCCGCGGCCGGGAACGGTGCCCCACGCAGGTGACCCACCCCGCGCGGCGCGGTCGGCATGCCCAGGTACACCGGCGCCCGGCTCACGGGGCACCGTCCGCTTCTTGGGTCGAGGCCAGGATCTCGGCCAGATGTACCGTGCGGGTGCCGGCCCGGAGCCGGGACAGCCCGCCGCCGATGTGCATCAGGCAGGAGCTGTCCCCCGCCGTGCACACCTCGGCCCGGGTGGCCAGCACGTTGCGCATCTTGTCGGCCAGCATGGCGGTGGACGTGTCCGCGTTCTTGACCGCGAACGTGCCGCCGAACCCGCAGCACACCTCGGCGTCCGGCAGCTCCACCAGGTCCAGCCCGGCCACCCGGCGGAGCAGCCGCAGCGGCCGGTCGCCCACGCCGAGCAGGCGCAGCGAGTGGCAGGTCGGGTGGTAGGTGACCCGGTGCGGGTAGTACGCGCCCACGTCCTCCACGCCGAGCACGTCCACCAGCAGCTCGGACAGCTCATAGCTGCGCGCCGCGACCGCTTCCGCCTGCCGGGCCAGCTCCTCGTCGCCCGCGCGCCGGGCCACCATCGCGTGCTGGTGGCGGATCGACCCGGTGCACGAGCCGGATGGCACCACGATCACGTCATAACCCGCAAACACTTCTACATAACGCCTAATAAGTGGCAGTGCCGCCGCCTGGTACCCGGTGTTCACGTGCATCTGGCCGCAGCAGGTCTGTGCCTCCGGGAAGTCCACCTGATGACCGAGCCGTTCCAGCAGCCGCACGGTGGCTATCCCGGCCTGCGGGAACAGGGTGTCGGCCAGGCAGGTCACGAACAGCGCGATGCGCATGCTCAGCTCGCCGTCTCGGTGACCACGGGCCGCGGCCGCCGCGGGCGGCGCGGCCGGCCCTGGCTGGACGCCCGGATGACCAGGTCCGGCTCGAACACCACCTGCCGGTGCCGGTGCGTGCCACCGCCCAGCGCCTCCTCGACCAGCAGCTGGGCCGCGGCCCGGCCGAGCTGGTGCCGGGGCTGGCGCACCGAGGACAGCGGCACCGCGGCCGCGGCGGCGAAGTCCACGTCGTCGTAGCCGACGATCGCGATGCCGTCCGGCACCCGGATCCGGTGGCTGGTCATGGCCTGCAGCACGCCCAGCGCGAGCAGGTCGTTGGCGCAGAACACGGCGGTCGGCCGGTCGGCCGCGGGCCGCCCGGCCAGGTCGGCGCCGGCCCGCTGCCCGGCCACCACGTTCAGCGCCGGGGTCTCGAACACGTGCAGGTCGGCCTCGGTGAGCCCGGCCCGCAGCAGCGCCCGCACCGCCCCTTCATGCCGGTCGGCGACCTGGCGGATGCTCAGCGGGCCGCCGACGAACGCGATCTGCTCGTGCCCCGCGTCCAGCAGGTGGGACACGGCCAGGTCACCGCCGAGCACGTCGTCCACCGACACCGAGCACTGGCCGCGGGACGCGGACCGGCTGTCCACCAGCACCACCGGGGTGCCGCGCCGCTGCAGCTGGGCCAGCCGCTTGTCCGCCCCGGCCACCGGGGTGATCAGGATGCCCTGCACCCGGTGCTCCTCCAGGACTTCCAGGTAGCGGGACTCCTTGGCCTTCTGGTCGTCGCTGTTGCACAGGATGACGGCCAGCCCGGCCTCGCTGGCCTCGTCCTCGACGCCGCGCGCCACGTCGGTGAAGAACGGGTTGGCCACGTCCAGCACGACCAGGCCGATGGTCCGGCTCCGGCCGGCCCGCAGCTGGCGGGCGGACTCGTTCCTGATGAAGCCCAGTTCCTTGATGGCCGCCTGGACCCGGATCCGGGTCGGCTCGGCCACCACGCTCGGCCGGTTCAGCACATTGGACACGGTGCCAAGCGAAACGCCCGCACGGGCGGCGACTTCCCTGATGCTGACCGGCGTGTCCGCCACGGGCTCCTCCTGTCCGGTCAGTGTGGTGCGGCCTGCGGCGACGCGTCAACTCAGCCGCGCAGCGCGGCTGGCCGGGCCCGGCGCCGGACCCTGCCGGTAACGATCCGGCCACCAGCGCCGGCCACTCTTGACAGGGCCCTGACTTCGCTCGACACTGTCGCACATTACTTGAAACGTTATAGCAGATCTACCTCGGATAGCAGATGCCCGCCGACCCCCCCGGAAAGGACCAGGCCGTGACCGCTGGCCCGGATGGCACCGACGCCAGCCGCCCAGCCGGGCCAGACCCGGCCGGTCCGGACCCGGCTGCGGCGCCGGCGGGCCAGGCTCCCCCGGCGGTCCCAGTGCTGGCGCTGCGCGGCGCGGCCAAGTCGTTCGGCGCGGTGCACGCGGTCATCGACGGCACCATCGAGCTGTCCGCGGGCGAGGCGCACGCGCTGGTCGGCGAGAACGGGGCGGGCAAGTCCACCATGGTCAAGATCCTGGCCGGGGTGCACCAGCCGGACTCCGGGGACCTGCTCATCGACGGCCAGCCGGTCACCCTGCACGGCCCGGCCGGTGCCCAGCAGGCCGGCATCGCGGTCATCTACCAGGAACCGACGCTGTTCCCCGACCTGAGCGTGGCCGAGAACATCTTCATGGGCCGCCAGCCGCTGGCCGCCGGGCGGCGCATCGACCGGCGGCGGATGCAGGCTGACGCGGCCGCCCTGTTCAGCCGGCTGGGGGTGCGTCTCGACCCGGGCCGGATCAGCCGCGGGCTGTCCATCGCCGACCAGCAGATCGTCGAGATCGCCAAGGCGCTGTCGCTGGATGCCCGGGTCATCGTGATGGACGAGCCGACCGCGGCCCTGTCCCTAGCCGAGGTGGCCCGGCTGTTCGACGTGGTGCGCACGCTGCGCGCGGCCGGCGCGGCCGTGCTGTTCATTTCGCACCGGCTGGAAGAGGTGTTCGAGATCTGCCAGCGGGTCACCGTGATGCGCGACGGCCGGCACGTGCTGACCAGCGAGCTGGCCGGGCTGACCGCCGACGACCTGGTGCGCGCCATGGTCGGCCGGCAGATGGACGAGCGGGCGGCCAGCGAGCGGGCCGCGCCCGGCGAGCTGGTGCTCCGGGTCGAGCACCTGACCCGGGAAGGGGTGTTCACCGACATCTCGCTGGACGTGCGGGCCGGGGAGATCGTCGCGCTGGCCGGCCTGGTCGGGTCGGGCCGCAGCGAGGTGGCCCGGGCCGTGTTCGGCATCGACCGCTACGACGCGGGCCGGGTGGTGATGCGTGGCCGGGAGCTGCGCCGGGCGTCGCCGACCGGGGCGATGGCCGCGGGCATTGGCTTCGTGCCGGAGGACCGGCGCCAGCAGGGCCTGGTCATGGACATGTCGGTGCAGCAGAACGTGGCGCTGGCCTCGCTCGGCCGGCTGCGCAAGGGCGGCCTGGTCCGGTCGGCCGCGGAACGGGCGTTCGCGGCCGACTGGGCGGTCCGGCTCAACCTCAAGTACGGCCGGCTGATCGACCCGGTGTACCAGCTATCCGGCGGGAACCAGCAGAAGGTGGTGCTGGCCAAGTGGCTGGGCCGCCAGCCCGCGCTGCTCATCGTGGACGAGCCGACCCGGGGCATCGACATCGCCACCAAGGCCGAGGTGCACCGGCTGCTCACCCAGCTGGCCGGCGACGGGGTCGCGATCCTGATGATCTCCTCGGAGCTGCCTGAGGTGCGCAGCGTCGGGGACCGCATCCTGGTCATGCGCGAAGGCCGGCTGACCGCGGAGTTCAGCCACGAGGAGGCCACCGAGGAGAACATCATGGCCGCCGCCACCGGTCAGCTGCAGGAGCAGGCGCCGTGACGTCCTCCTCCGTGACCGAGCGGCCGGGCTCAGCGGGTGCCGCCCCCGGGTCCGGTTCGCGCAGGCTGACCGAGCGGGTGTTCCGGATCCGCGAGTCCGGCATCATCGCCGTGTTCCTGGTCTTCGTGGGCGTCACCACGGCCGTCCACCCGGAGTTCCTGAACCAGCAGAACATCCAGTTCCTGCTGGTCAACACCGTCGTCTACGCGCTGCTCGCGCTGGGCGAGACGATGGTGGTGATCAGCCGCAACGTGGACCTGTCCATTGGCTCGGTGCTCGGCCTGTCCGCCTACGTGTCGGCCGGCCTGTTCAAGCCGCATCCCGGCATCCCGATCCCGCTCGTCTTCCTGGTCGGCCTGGGCATCGGGCTGGCCTGCGGGATGGCCAACGGGCTGATGGTGGCGCTGGGCCGGGTGCCCAGCCTGGTGGTCACGCTGGCCACGCTGTACATCATCCGGGGCATCGACATCCTCATCGTCGGCGGGAACGAGGTGACCGCGCAGACGCTGCCGAACTCGTTCTCCAACATCCCGCGGGCCAGCGTGCTCGGCGTGCCCTACCTGGCCATCGCGGTGGCGGTGGTGATCGGCATCGGCGCCTACTACCTGCGCTCGTTCCGGTCCGGCCGGGAGCTGTACGCGATCGGCTCGAACCCGGAAGCGGCCCGGCTGGCCGGCATCCCGGCCGGCCGGCGGATCTTCACCGCGTTCACGGTCAGCGGCGCCATCGCCGGGCTGGCCGGGGTGTTGTGGGCGGCCCAGTACCAGACCGTCGACTCCACGGCCGGCACCGGCTACGAGCTGACCGTGATCTCCGCGGTGGTGGTCGGCGGCGTGGCCATCTTCGGCGGCAGCGGCAGCGCGGTGGGCGCGGCCATCGGCGCGCTGCTGCTGAGCAGCATCACCTCGGCGCTGAACGTGCTGGGCATCTCGCAGCTGTGGCTGGAAGCCATCTCCGGCTTCCTGCTGCTGCTGGCCATCACGCTGGACCGGGTCATCTCGCTGCGGCTGCAGGCCGCGCTGCGACGAAGGAGTGCCGGCGTTGGAACGTGACCTGCGCGCGCAGCTCAGCAGCACGGCCCGGGCCTCGCTGCGCTGGGAGACCGGCCTGGGCCTGCTGGTCGTGGCCATCCTGATCTTCGGCGCGTCGACCTCGTCCCAGTTCCTGACCAGCGGCAACTTCTTCAACACCGGGGTCACCTCGGGCGAGATCGCGATCATGGCACTGCCCATGACGCTGATCATCATCAGCGGCGAGATCGACCTGTCGGTGGCCTCGATCCTGGGCATGTCCAGCGCGCTGCTCGGCTACCTGTGGGCCCGGCACTGGCCGATGCTGGCCATCTTCGTCATGGTGGCGCTGGCCGGCATCGTGGCCGGCCTGATCAACGGCCTGCTGGTGACCCGGGTGGGGCTGCCGTCGCTGGCCGTGACGATCGGCACGCTGGCGCTGTACCGCGGGGTGGCGCTGATCCTGCTCGGCCCGAACACGATCTCGAACTTCCCGGCCAGCTACACGAACATCGGTGTGCTGCCGCTCCCCGGCACCCAGATCCCGTACAACGTGGCCATCTTCGTGGTGCTCGCGGTGGTGTTCGGCCTCGTGCTGCACTTCACCGCAACCGGCCGGTCCATCTACGCGATGGGGGCCAGCCCGGAGGCGGCGCTGTTCGCCGGCATCCGGGTCAAGCGGGTCAAGACCATGCTGTACGTGACGTCCGGCCTGGTCTGCGCGCTGGCCGGGGTGCTGTGGACGTTCCGGCTGGCCACCGCGGTGCAGAACAACGGCCTCGGCCTGGAACTGGACGTGGTGGCCATCGTGCTGCTCGGCGGGGTGTCCATCTTCGGCGGCAAAGGCACGCTGACCGGCGTGGTGCTGGCCGTCATCGCGTTCGCCGCACTGCAGAACGCGCTGCTGCTGACCAACTTCAACCAGGAAGCCACCGGCATCGTCATCGGGGCACTGCTGCTGTTCAGCGTGTTCGCCCCGAACGCGGCGGCGCTGTGGCGGCACGGGCTGCCGCGGTGGGCCCGCGCCCGGCCCCGCCGCCCAGCACCGTCCTCGTAACCCCGACCCCAACCCACCGACCGTGCGCTGCCGACACCGTCGTTGACAGCCACTCACTCATTGAAAGGATTCAGCTATGAGACGTACCGTCAGACGGGCGCTGTGGGCCCCCGTCGTGCTGCTCAGCGCGTCCGCCCTGCTCGCGGCGTGCAGTTCGTCCGGTTCGTCCGGCTCGAACACGGGGTCCTCGGCAACGTCGTCCGGCGCATTGAAAAAGAACCTCAAGGTCTTCGTGGTCCCGAAGAACCTGGGCAACCCGTACTTCACCCTGGCCGACAGCGTGAAGACCGGCGGGGCACTGGCCGCCCTCGGCACGCTGGGCGAGTCGGGCAGCGAGACCAGCGGCACCGCGGCCACGCCGTCCTCGCAGCTCCCGGCCATCCAGGCCGCGATCACCAAGGGCGCGAACGCGCTGCTCGTGTCGGCCACCGACCCGTCCGCGCTGTGCCCCACGCTCAAGGCGGCCATGACCAAGGGCATCACCGTGGTCACCTATGACTCGGACGCCCCGTCCTGCCGGAACCTGTTCATCAACCAGGCGTCGTCGCAGGCCATCGGGGCCAGCGAGGTGGACCTGCTGGCCAAGGAGATCCACGACTCCGGGGAGATCGGCATCGTGTCGGCGGCCGCGTCGGCCACCAACCAGAACACCTGGATCGGGTACATGAAGCAGGAGCTGAAGAAGTACCCGAAGATGAAGCTGGTCTCCACGGTCTACGGCAACGACGACCCGACCACGGCCACCCAGGTGACCCAGGGCCTGCTGCAGCACTACCCGAACCTCAAGGGGATCATCTCGCCGACCACGGTGGGCGTGCTGGCCGCGGCCCAGGTGCTGGACACGTCCAAGTACCGGGGCAAGGTCGCGCTGACCGGCCTGGGCACCCCGGTGGCCATGAAGAAGTACGTCCTGGACGGCACGGTGCAGAGCTTCGAGCTGTGGAACCCGGCCAACCTCGGCTACCTCGCGGCCTACGCCGCGGTCAACTTCGCCTCGAAGAAGATCACCGGATCATCCGGGCAGTCTTTCACCGCTGGCAAGCTCGGCAAGTTCACGGTCGGCGCGGACCACACCATCCTGCTCGGCCCGCCGCTCGTGTTCACCAAGTCCAACATCAACAACTACAACTCCTGGGGGTTCTGACCTGAGCTGGGCCCGGGGGCGCGCCCCCGGGCCCGGCCCGACGCGGAGGACGATGATGGAGCGGGTCTGCTTCCTGGGCCGGGTCCAGCCGGGCCGGCTGGCCGAGTACCGCGAACGGCACGCCGCGGTGTGGCCGGAGCTGCTGGACGCGCTCCGCCAGGCCGGCTGGGTCAACTACTCGCTGTTCCTGACCGAGGATGGCCTGCTCATCGGCTACCTGGAGACCGACGACTACGCGGCCGCGCTGGACCGGATGGCGACACCGGTCAACGCCCGCTGGCAGGCGGAGATGGCCGGCTTCTTCACCGATCTCGACGGCCTGCCGCCGGACCAGGGCTTCCGCCGTGTCGCCGAGGTCTTCCACCTGGACTGACCCGCTAACCGCTGCCTGGAGATGACGAGAGATGCCCGACCTGACCGCCGTGAAGAATGCCCTCCGGGCGCAGCGGATCGAATTGCCCTCCTGGGCGTTCGGCAACACCGGGACCCGGTTCAAGGTGTTCGCCCAGCCGGGGGTGCCGCGCACGGTCCAGGAGAAGATCGACGACGCGGCGCAGGTGCACAAGTACACCGGGGTGGCGCCCACCGTGGCCGTGCACATCCCGTGGGACAAGGTCGATGACTACGCCGAGCTGGCTGCCTACGCCCGGGACCAGGGCGTGGCCATCGGCACGGTCAACGCCAACGTGTTCCAGGACGACGACTACAAGCTGGGCAGCGTGTGCCACCCGGACCCGCGGGTCCGCGGCAAGGCGCTCGCGCACCTGCTCGAGTGCGTGGACATCATGGACGCCACCGGCTCGCAGGACCTCAAGCTGTGGTTCGCGGATGGCACCAACTACCCGGGCCAGGACTCCATCGCGGCCCGCCAGGCCCGGCTGGCCGAGGCGCTGGCCGGGGCCTACCAGCGGCTGTCGCCCAGCCAGCGGCTGATCCTGGAGTACAAGCTGTTCGAGCCGTCGTTCTACACCACCGACGTGCCCGACTGGGGCACCGCATACCTGCACTGCGTGCGGCTGGGCGAGCAGGCCAAGGTGTGCGTGGACACCGGGCACCACGCGCCCGGTACCAACATCGAGTTCATCGTGGCCATGCTGCTGCGGGCGGGCAAGCTGGGCGCGTTCGACTTCAACTCCCGGTTCTACGCCGACGACGACCTGATGGTGGGCGCGGCCGACCCGTTCCAGCTGTTCCGCATCCTGCACGAGGTGCACGCGGCGGGCGGGTTCGACCCGGCGGTGGGCATCGCGTTCATGCTGGACCAGTGCCATAACATCGAGCCCAAGATCCCGGCCCAGATCCGCTCGGTGATGAACGTCCAGGAAGCCACGGCCAAGGTGCTGCTGGTGGACGGCGCCGCGCTGGCCGCGGCCCAGCAGGCCGGCGACGTGCTGGGCGCGAACGCGGTGCTGATGGACGCGTACAACACCGACGTCCGCCCGCTGCTCGCCGACGTGCGCACCGACCTGGGCCTGGACCCGGACCCGATGGCCGCCTACGCCCGCTCCGGGTACGCCGAGAAGATCGTCGCCGACCGCATCGGCGGCACCCAGGCCAGCTGGGGCAGCTAATCCATCAGCGCGGTGACTTTGCGGTCACCCGTGACCGCAAACTCACCTCACTAAGCATTCGGAGGAGCCACGCATGACCGAGGTTGTTGCCGAGTTGCTGGCGCGCAGCAACCGGCTCGGGTCTGACCCGCGCAATACCAACTACGCCGGCGGGAATGCCTCGGCTAAAGGCTCGGTCACTGACCCGGTGACCGGCGGCCCGGTGGACCTGCTGTGGGTCAAGGGCTCGGGCGGTGACCTGGGCACGCTGACCGGGGCCGGGCTGGCCGTGCTGCGGCTGGACCGGCTGCGCGCGCTGACCGGCGTCTACCCGGGCGTGGACCGCGAGGACGAGATGGTGGCCGCGTTCGACTACTGCCTGCACGGCAAAGGTGGCGCCGCGCCGTCCATCGACACCGCCATGCACGGCCTGGTCGACAGTCCGCACGTGGATCACCTGCACCCAGACTCCGGCATCGCGCTGGCCACCGCGGCCGACGGCGAGGAGCTGACCCGGGACTGCTTCGGCGACCGGGTCCGCTGGGTGCCGTGGCGGCGGCCCGGCTTCCAGCTCGGCCTGGACATCGCCGCGGTGGCCCGGGACAACCCGCAGGCCATCGGGGTCATATTGGGCGGGCACGGCATCACCGCGTGGGGCGCGACCAGCGACGAGTGCGAAGCGAACTCGCTGGAGATCATCGCGACCGCCCAGCGCTATCTCGACGAGCATGGCGCGGCCGAGCCGTTCGGCGCGCCCCTCCCCGGCTACCAGCCCCTTCCCGATGCCGAACGCCAGTCCCGGGCGGCGGTGCTCGCGCCGGTGCTCCGTGGCCTGGCCAGCACCGACCGCCCGCAGGTGGGCCACTTCACCGACGCGCCGGTGGTGCTGGACTTCCTGGCCCGGGAGAAGCACCCGGCGCTGGCCGCGCTGGGCACCTCGTGCCCGGACCACTTCCTGCGCACCAAGGTGCGGCCGATGCTGCTCGACCTGCCGCCGGCCGCGCCACTGGATCAGGTGGCCGGCCGGCTCCGCGAACTGCACGCCGAATACCGGGACGGCTACCGGGCCTACTACCAGCGGCACGCGGAACCGGACTCGCCGCCGATGCGCGGCGCCGACCCGGCCATCGTGCTGGTGCCCGGGGTGGGCATGTTCAGCTTCGGCGCGGATAAGCAGACCGCCCGGGTGGCGGCCGAGTTCTACCTCAACGCGATCAACGTGATGCGCGGCGCCGAAGCGGTGTCGTCGTACGCCCCGATCCCGGAGCGGGAGAAGTTCCGCATCGAGTACTGGGCCCTGGAGGAAGCCAAGCTGCGCCGCCGCCCCACGCCGAAGCCGCTGGCCACCCGGGTGGCGCTGGTCACCGGGGGCGGCTCGGGCATCGGCCGGGCCACCGCGGAGCGGCTGGTGGCCGAGGGCGCGTGCGTGGTGGCGGCCGACAAGGACGCGGCGGCCGCGCAGAAGGTGGCCGAGTCACTCGGCGCTGGACATCTAAACACGGGCGATGTGGCCATCGCGGTCACCTCGGATGTGACCGACGAGACCAGCGTGGCACTGGCGTTCGGCCAAGGATGTCTGGGGTTTGGCGGGGTG
>DATCUG010000367.1:0-6716 GCA_036567525.1 Streptosporangiaceae bacterium
CAGGCCGAGGCCCTGCTCGTCCCGGGTGGTCTCGAAGAACTCGGCGGCCAGGCCGCTGGCCCGCGCTTCCTCGCGGCAGCGGCGGCGGAACCCGGCCAGGTCGCGGATCCGCAACCGGTTGATGATGATCGCGGCGGCTGGACGCGGTCCTCGCGGTGGCGTTCCGCGGCCAGCCGCGGCGGATCGACCTGGCCGAGGCGGACGGCATGCCGTACGCGGCCATGGCCGGCATCGGCCTGGATGCCACCGTGGTCGGCGCGACTCCGCAACTGCTCAAGGAACGGTTCGGCTGGCTCGGCTACGCGGCGGCCGGGACGGCCCGGCTGCCCGGGCGGCGGCACGAGTTCACCGTACGGCTGGATGGCGGGCCGCCGCTGACCCGGCTAGCCCGGTCGGTGGCCGTCGGCAACGCCGGGCTGCTGCCCGGCGGCTTCGCCCTGCTGCCCGACGCCCGCCTGGACGACGGCGTGCTCGACGTGGGCATCCTGGCCCCGGCTGGCCCGCTCGGCTGGGGCCGGGTGGCCTACCGGGTCATCACCGGCAGCCGGCGCGACGACCGGCGGCTGGAACGGTACCGGGCCCGCCGGGTCGAGATCCAGGCCGATTCCGGCCTGCCGCGTGAGGTGGACGGTGAGGTGATCGCGCCAGGCCGGACGCTGACCATCGAGGTCCGCCCGGCCGCGCTGCTGGTCCGCGCCCCTCGCGCCAGCCCAGCCACGATCTGGTAATGGCATAGCGTAGCCGTCTTCTTACAAAGAGCCATTACCAGGTAACAGAACCACGCATTATGCGCGCAAGTCCTTGCGCCAGCTGCCCCGCAGGAAGAACCTTTACGGGTTGTGGCCCTGTTACCCAGGACACATCGTTCAGGCGCCATGATCAGCCCCTACGGAAGGAATGTGCATGCCGCATGTCACGCGCTTGCGTGTGGTGAGCGCCACGATCGCGGCCGGAGCATTGACGCTCGGCACGCTCGCGGTGGCCACTGCTGCGCAGGCAGGCACCACGAGACGGGAAATCGCCAACACCCACCCCTCGTGGGCCGTTGCCGCGAAACGCCTCAGCAGCAAGGCCAGCGGGACCGTCAACGCCAGGGTGTATCTGGCCCCCAGCAACGAGTCAGCGCTCGCCCAGCAGGTGGCCGCCGTCTCCAACCCGAAGAGCAGCGACTACCGGCACTACCTGACCGCAGCGCAGGTCCGCCAGCAGTTCGCGCCCAGCTCGGCGGAAGTGGCCCAGGTGCGGCAGTGGCTCACCTCGTCGGGTCTGTCGGTGACCCAGGTCAGCGCGGCCAGCCCGGCTGGTGCCTACATCGCGGTGCGCGGCTCGGTGGCCGCGGCGAGCAAGGCCTTCGGTGTCTCCTTCGGCACCTACCGGGGCCCCGGCGGCCAGTCCGCACGGGCGCCCGAGTCGGCCGCTACGGCGCCGGCCTCGGTAGCCGGTGACGTTCTCGCGGTGGCCGGCCTGGACACCGCCAAGAGCGCCATCAAGCCCGCGCTGCCGCCGCCCGGGCCGAACTACTGGGTGGCCCCCCCGTGCTCGACCTACTACGGCCAGAAGGTCGCCACCAACAAGCCCAAGGCGTACGGCCAGCACCAGCCCTGGAACAACTGCGGTTACACGCCGGCCCAGGTGCGCGCCGCCTACGGGGTGACCGCCGCCGGCCAGACCGGTGCGGGCCAGACGGTGGCCATCGTGGACGCCTACGCGTCCCCGACCATGCGCAGCGACGCCAACCAGTTCGCCACCGTGGTCGGCGACAAGCCGTTCGCGGCGGGCCAGTACAGGCAGTACCAGGCGGGCCCGTACACGCTGGCCGGCGCCAACCAGTGTGACGCGGCCGGCTGGTACGGCGAGGAGACCCTTGACGTCGAGTCGGTGCACGGCATGGCGCCGGGCGCCAACGTCCGGTACGTGGCCGCCGGCAGCTGCCAGGACTCCGACCTGGCCCAGGCCGACGCGCTGATCGTGAACAACGGCCTGGCCAGCATCGTCAGCAACTCCTGGGGCGAGCCGGCCAGCTACTCCACGATGAGCGACGCGTTCAACGCGATCTTCGAACTGGGCGCTCTGGAGGGTATCGGCTTCTTCTTCTCCTCCGGGGACAGCGGTTACGAAGGGCCGGGCGAGGACTCCATCTCCCCGTACGACCAGGCGGACTTCCCGACCTCCAGCCCGTACGTCACCTCGGTGGGCGGGACCAGCCTGGCCATCGGCAAGACCCGCAACTACGAGTGGGAGACCTCCTGGGGCACCCTGCTCGACCCGCTGGTGCACACCAAGAGCGGCGAGAAGTGGCAGTTCACCCCGCCCGGCCAGTACCCGGCGTACTACGACGGGTCCGGCGGCGGCGGCGTGAGCACCGTGTACCGGCAGCCGTTCTACCAGGCCGGCGTGGTGCCCACGTCGCTGGCCGAGAAGCTGCCGAACGGCACGACCAGCAGCACACCGATGCGGGTGGTGCCGGACGTGTCCGCGCTGGCTGACCCGAGCACCGGCATCCTGGTCGGCCAGACCACGCTGCAGCCGGACGGGAAGACCTACGCCTTCGCGCTCAGCCGGATCGGCGGCACCAGCGTCGCCTGCCCGGTGTTCGCCGGCATCGAGGCGGACGCCCAGCAGGCCGCCGGGGCTGATCTCGGGTTCGCCAACCCGCTGATCTACTTCCTGGACGCGCACGACACGTACGGCTCGTCCTCGGCCGCCTTCAACGACGTGACCGACCACCCGCTGGGCGCCGGTCACCTCGCTGAGGTGCGCAACAACTACACCAACCCGTACACCAAGCAGGGACCGCTGGTCACCTACCTGCGGACGCTGGGCATCAACGGCGAGGGCGCGGACGCGCTGCCCGCCGTCAAGGGCTACGACGACTCGACCGGCGTCGGGTCGCCTGCCAGCTACATCAAGGATGTCGGCGCGCTCGGCTGACCGCGCGAGCAACCCAGCGGAGGGGACGGCCCACACCCGGGCCGTCCCCTCCGGCGTTGCCTGGGGTGAGTCGCGGGCGCTGGCGTTAGGAAAGAAAAGTCAGCTGTAGCAGGCGCTGACCTCGGCCGCCGCGGCCGGGCCGTACACGGCGCCGAACCGCTCGGCCAGCGGGCCGGGCTTGAGCTCGTACTCCTGCGGGCCGACCGTCTCCAGCACGTGCACCGCGAGCATGTTGCCGAGCTGGGCGGCCCGCTCCAGGGACAGGCCCCAGGCCACCGCGGCCAGGAACCCGGAGCGGAACGCGTCCCCAGTGCCGGTCGGGTCGGCCTTGCCGGTCTCCGGCACCGGGCCGACCAGCACCGGCGCCTGGCCGGCCTGCTCGATCCTGGCCCCGGCCGGGCCGAGCGTGGTGATCCGCACCCCGACGTTGTCCAGGATCTGCGCGCCGGTCCGGCCGCTCTTGCGCTCGATCAGCGCTTCCTCGTACTCGTTGCAGAACAGGTAGGCCGAGCCGTCGACCAGCGCGCACACGTCCTGCGCGTCCAGCCGGGGCAGCTGCTGGGACAGGTCGGCGGCGAACGGGATGCCCAGGTCCTTGCACTCCTGGGTGTGCGCCAGCATGGCCCCCGGGTCGCTGGCGCCGATCAGCACCAGATCCAGCCCGCCCGCCTGCTCGGCCAGCGGGGCCAGCCTGATGTCGGCGTCCTCGCTCATCGCGCCTGGGTAGAACGAGGCGATCTGGTTGCCGTCCACGTCGGTGGTGCAGACGAACCGGGCGGTGTGCTGAATGGCCGACTCGCGGACCCCGCTGCAGTCCACGCCGTGCTCGGTCAGCCACGTCCGGTACGGCGCGAAGTCCGCGCCGACCGCGCCGATCAGCAGCGGGTCCAGGCCGAGCACGCCGAGCCCGAACGCGATGTTGGCGGCCACCCCGCCGCGCCGGATCTCCAGGCCGTCCACCAGGAAGGACAGCGACACCCGGTCCATCTTGTCCGGGATGAACTGCTCCACGAACCGGCCGGGAAACGTCATCAAGTGATCGGTCGCGATGGACCCGGTGATAGCGATGCGCACGGCCAGACTCTAGGCCATGAGGCCGCCGGGCGAGAAGTCGCCCGGCGGCCCAGTCGGCTCAGCCGGCCGGTCAGTCAGCTCAGCCGCCCAATTAGTGGACGAGCTCAGTGGAACGAATCGCCGCAGGCGCAGGAGCCGGTGGCGTTCGGGTTGTCGATGGTGAAGCCCTGCTTCTCGATCGTGTCCACGAAGTCGATGGTCGCGCCCATCAGGTACGGGGCGCTCATCTTGTCGGTGACCACGTGCACGCCGGAGAATTCCGCGTCGATGTCGCCGTCCAGCTCCCGCTCGTCGAAGTAGAGCTGGTAGCGCAGCCCGGAGCAGCCGCCCGGCTGCACGGCGATGCGCAGCCGCAGGTCGTCACGGCCCTCCTGCGTCAGGAGAGCGCCAACCTTGCTGGCCGCGGCGTCAGTCAGGATGACGCCCGACGTGGTCTCGCCCGTGGTCTCCTGGTGAAGAGCGCCCTCGTGCTGGACAGTCATAATTGATTTACTCCCGCGTTGGACTGCCGCCGCGTGCGCGGCGCTGGCTTATCGCTTCCCGCCACTCACAACCATATGCCGTCCGCGGTCATTCCGGGCCGGCCGGCCTAGCTCAACCGCTGGCGAACTCCATGCCCGGGGTCCACGACTCGCTGCCGTCCGGCCGGATCAGGTACGCCTGGTAGCCGGCCAGGCCGCTGATCACGTGCAGCGCGGCGTCGCCGCCCACGGCCAGGCCGGTGGCCAGCGCGTCCGCCTGGGCCAGGCTGGGCCCGGTGACGGTGGCCGAGGCGGCCTGGCAGCCCGGCTGGCCGGTGCGCGGGTCGACCAGGTGCGCGCCCCGCTCGTAGCTGGCTGAGGTAGCCACCGCGCCGTGCACCTCGACCACCGCGGCCAGGCCGGACGCCCGCCAGGGATGCCGGATCCCAGCCCGCCAGCACCGGCCAGGCCCTGGCATTCCGAACGCTGCCACGTCGCCACCGCCGTTGACCAGCGCCGCGGGGACGCCTGACTGGTGCAGCACGCGCAGTGCCGCCTCTACCGCCCAGCCCTTGACCAGCCCGGTCGGGTCGTAGCCGCCGGGCATGGCCCACGGGTCGAACCAGCCGCCGGACGCGGCCCGGGCCTGCCGGCAGGCGGCCTGCACCTCGGCCATGCCCGGCGGCTGGCCATCGTGGCTGGTGGGCTGGGGGCGGCCGCGCAGCTGGCTGAGCGGGCTGTCCGGGTTCCAGGTGCTGAATACCGCGTCGGCGTCGTGCAGCACCGCGCAGGCGGCCCGCAGCGCGGCCTGCAGCTCCGCGCCGGGCAGGTCCCCGGCCTGCAGCGCGAACGAGACCACCGTGCCCATCACGTGCTCGGTGTGGGTGACCAGGTCGTCCTGCTTCATCCCCGGTGCGCTTTGTCCAGCGCGGCCTGGACCGACTGCGCGTAGGCCTCGCTGGTGTAGGTCGCCCCGGACACCGCCTGGATCCGTGCGGACTGCGCCGACACCACCTCGTGCTGCAGCATGGGGATGACCTGCGCGGCCAGTTGCTGTGAATACTGCTCGGCGGTCTTCAGCACCGGCACGCTGACCCCAGTAATCCGGCCGCCGCTGACGCTTACCTTGGTGCTCAGCTCGCCGTACCCGTACGCCACCAGCGGGCCACCGAACGCGCCCGCGGCCAGGCTGGCGCCGGCCTGCGGGCCGGCCACCCGGGTCGCGCCCGGGCTGGCCTTCGTGGTGTGCTGGGCCGGGCGGTTGGCCAGCACGTTGGGCGTGGCCGGCTTGTGCAGCCCCAGGACGCCCAGGAATCCGGCCAGGGTGCCGCCCAGCACCAGCCACGGCGCGCTCCTCATGACCCGCTCTCCTCCCCAGTTACAGGGCGAACGCCTCGTGATGGATGGCGTCGTGGGGGACGCCCAGGTTCGCCGCGACGTCCACGATGGCGGCCACGAAACTTTCCGGCCCGCACACATACACATCGCGGTGGTTCAGGTCGCGGACCAACCGAGGCAGCGACTCCTCGTCGATCGCCGCCTCCGCCCGCGGCCCGGTCAGCTCGTGCACGGTGCCCCGGCGCAGCCGAGCCAGCTCCCGCACTTCCGCGGTGAGCACGAGATCCTCCGGGCGGCTGGCCCGCAGCAGGACCACCGGCGCGCTGCCGCGGGGCAGGTCCTCGAGCAGCGACCGTAGCGCGGTGACCCCGATCCCGGCCGCCACCAGCAGCGCGCGCGGCCGGCGCTGCGCATACCGGGTGAACGCCCCGTACGGCCCCTCGACCGCCACCCTGGTGCCAGGCCGCAGGCCGGCCAGGGAGCGCGAGAAATTGCCCACCCCCTTGACGGTCAGCCGCAGGTAGGGCGGCTGCGGCAGGGCGGAGAGGGAGAACGGGTGCGCCTGCCACCACCGGCCCGGGGTGAGGAACCGCCAGAACAGGAACTGCCCGCCGCTGGCCGGCAGCCGGTCCAGGTGCCGGCCAGTCAGGATTACCGACACCACGCCCGGACCCTCCGGCCGCACCTCCACCACCCGCAACTGGTGCCGCATGGTGCGCACGATGGGCAGGCCAACCCGGTAGCCGAGCACCACGCCCGCGGTAGCCGCCCAGACGACCGACCAGACGATCCGGGTGAGCGGATGCCCGACGAAGGACGGCCCGAGCACGAGTTCGTGCGGGACGGCCAGGGCCAGCGCGAGGTACATCCATAGATGGATCAGCCACCAGGTGTCCCGGGGCAGCCGCCGCC
>DATCUG010000368.1:0-2888 GCA_036567525.1 Streptosporangiaceae bacterium
CGGGCACCCGGCCGTGGTCAGGGCGGCCCGGGCGGCCGTCATCGCGCACTGCCACGGCCTGCGGCGCCGGTTGCTCCGGTTCGCCCTGCTCCGCGGCATCGACGGGCAGTTCACGTTCCGCACCAAGCAGGGCAGCATCCGTACGCTGGCCTTCGAGCGCGGCGTGGTCCAGTCCGTGAGCGGCAGCGCCATCGTGGTCCGTGCCACGGACGGCACCACCTGGACCTGGGACCTGGTCAGCAGCACCGTGGTCCGTGAGCACGGCAAGAAGACCGCGGCCAGCGCGCTGACCAGCGGCGAGCCGGTGTGGGTCGGCGGCCCGGTGCTGTCCGGGGCCAAGGACGCCCGGCTGGTCGTGATCCGGCCGCCGGCCGCACCCGCCACCGCCACGCCAGCCCCGTCAGCATCCGGCAGCTGACCGGCGCTGGGTACCGGCTCCCGCAGGCTCGCCGCCTGCGGGAGCCGGTAGCTATGCTGACCCTCCGGCCGCCCGCGCCGCCCCCAGGTGATGACTGACAACGACCGCATTCCGCAGGTGCTCGTCGTGGACGACGAGCCGAACATCCGTGAGCTGGTCCAGGTCGCGCTGAAGTTCCACGGCTGTGCGGTGAGCACCGCGGCCACCGGCCAGGATGCGCTGCGGCAGGCCGAATCGGCCCGGCCGGACCTGATCGTGCTCGATGTCATGCTGCCCGACCTGGACGGGTTCGAAGTGTGCCGGCGGCTCCGCGCGGCGGGCAACGAGGTGCCGGTGATCTTCCTGACCGCCCGGGACACCTCCTCCGACCAGGTGACCGGGCTGGCCCTGGGCGGCGACGACTATGTGACCAAGCCGTTCTCGGTGGAGGCTCTGGTGGCCCGGGTGCGGGCGGTGCTCCGCCGCGCGTCGCGGGCCGCGGCCGGCGCCGACGACGAGCACGCCGTGCTACGGGCCGGTGACCTGGAGCTGGACGAGTCCCGCTGGACCGTGCGCCGGGCCGGCGTCCCGGTCGAGCTGTCCCCGACCGAGTTCCGGCTGCTCGCCTACCTGATGCGGCACCAGGGCCGGGTGCTCACCCGGGCTCAGCTGCTGGAAAACGTGTGGGGCTGGGACTACGCCGGGCAGTCGCAGATCGTCGAGACCTACGTCAGCTACCTGCGGCACAAGCTTGACCCGCTCGGCCCGCCGCTGATCCACACCCAGCGCGGCATCGGCTACAGCCTGCGGCCGGCCAGCGCCGGACCCGGGGGATGACCAGTTCCGGGCGGCTGTCGCTACGGTCCCGCCTGCTCGTCCTGCTGATCGCGGTCACCGCGGCGTTCCTGCTCGTCATGGGCGTGGTCAGCACGCTGGTGCTGAGCAAGCGGCTGGGCGCGCAGTTCAACGCGGAACTGCTGGCCGCGGCGCAGCACAAGCCGCAGCAGATCGCCAGCAACCCAGGTGGCTACGTGGCCGTCGAGGTCACCGTGTTCCCGGTCGCGGTCCGGCCGCTGACCGGCACCGGCACGGCCACCGCGGAACTGGCCGCCGCGGTGCGCAGCATGATCGCCACGCACACCGCCCGGCACTACGTGAGTGACGGGCTGTTCACGGTACCGGGGGTGGCGGGCGGCCCGCGGCTGCGCGCCGTGGGCCGGGTCGTCCGGGCCGGCCCCCGCGGCTCGCGCGCCGTGCTGTTCGTCGCCCGGCCGGTCGACACCGTCACCGGCCAGGTCCGGGGTATCGTGCTAGCCGAGCTGATCACTGGCGGGGCGCTGATCCTGCTGCTGGCGGTGGGCGGGCGCTGGCTGATCGGCCGCGGCCTGGCCCCGCTGGGCCAGATGGCGGGCACCGCGCAGCGGATCACCACCCAGGGCGACCTGACCGCGCGGATGCCGGATGACGACGACAGCACCGAGGTGGGCCGGCTCGGCGGGGCGATCAACACCATGCTGGACCGGATCCAGCAGGCGTTCGGCGCCCGGCTGCGCTCGGAGCAGAAGGTCCGGCAGTTCGCCGCGGACGCCTCACACGAGCTGCGCACCCCGCTGACCACCATCCGCGGCTACGCCGAGCTGTACCGCCAGGGTGCGCTCGGCCCGGATCAGCTGCCGAACGCCATGCGCCGCATCGAGCAGGAGGCGCAGCGGATGAGCACGCTGGTGGCGGAACTGCTCGAATTGGCCCGGCTGGACCGCACCTCGTCGCTGGACCTGGCCGAGACCGACCTGGCCGGGCTGGTCCGGGACGCGGCCGCCGACGCGTCGGCGGTGGAACCGGACCGCCCGGTCCAGGCCGAGGCGCCGGACCGGCTGATCGCGATGGTGGACGAGGCCCGGATCCGGCAGGTGCTGGCCAACCTGCTGGGCAACGTGCGGGAGCACACCCCGCCCGGTACCGCGGCCGCCGTCCGGCTGGCCCCGGTGCCCGGCGGCGTGGTGCTGGAGGTGGCCGACGCCGGCCCGGGCATGTCCGAGCAGGACGCGGCCCAGGCGTTCGACCGGTTCCACCGCGGCGCGGACCGGGCCGGCGGCACGGACGGCGGCCCGCCCGCGGGCAGCGGCCTGGGCCTGTCCATCGTGCAGGCCATCGCGGCCGCGCACGGCGGCCAGGCGGTGCTCGAATCGTGGCCGGGCCAGGGCACCCGGGTCCGCGTCTTCCTGCCTACCGCGCCCGCGATAACGCCTCCTCCGCCGGGGCCGGGAGATGCTCGAACAGGTAATACACGGCCAGCACGCCATAAATGATCAGTGCGACGACCGGCAGCCCGACCGCGGCCAGGACGGTCCCGGCCGCATAGACCAGCAGCCCGCCGGTGAAGCCAGGGATCGACCGGCGCAGCGCCTCCGGCTGAGCCCGGCCACCCAGCTTCTCCGCGTGCGTGACCACATAGATCCACAACCCAGCGAAGCCGATCGAGATAAGGATC
>DATCUG010000369.1:0-5294 GCA_036567525.1 Streptosporangiaceae bacterium
CCCCCGATCGCCGCTCCGCGGCGCGAAGGGCAGCACCATGACCGGCCGAGTCGCCCTGGTCACCGGAGCCGGGCGCGGCATCGGCGCGGCCACCGTGCTGGCCCTCGCCGATGCAGGCTGGTCGGTGCTGGCCACCGACAGCGCGGCCGATGACCCGGCGCTGCCCTACCCGATGGCCACCCCGGACGACCTGGGCCGGCTGAACGAGCAGGCCCGCGGGCCGGGGCAGGTGCGTACGCTCATCGCCGACGTGCGGGACCCAGCCGCCATCGAGGCGGCGGTGACCGAAGCGGAAGCCCGCTGGGGCGGCCTGGACGCGGCCATCGCGGCCGCCGGGGTGATGGCCGGCGGGGTGCCGCTGTGGCAGCTGCCCGCCGGGCAGCAGCAGGCCGTGCTGGACGTCAACCTGGGCGGAGTGCTGACGCTGGCCCGGGCGGCCATCCCGGCGCTGCTCCGCCGCCCGGCCCCGCGGTCCGGCCGGTTCCTGGCCGTGGCCAGCGCCGCGGCCACTCGTGGGCTGCCCATGCTGGCCGCCTACTGCGCGGCCAAGGCGGGGGTGGCCGGGCTGGTCCGCGCGCTGGCCGCCGAACTGGCCGACAGCGGCGTCACCGCGAACGCGGTCAGCCCGGGCTCCACCGACACCCCGATCCTGGCCGAGAGCGCCCGGCTGTACGGCCTGCCCGCGGCGGCGGAGTTCGCCCGCCAGCAGCCGATGGGCCGGCTGCTCGACCCGGCCGAGGTGGCCGCCGTGCTGGCGTTCCTGGCCGGCCCGGGCAGCAGCGGCATGACCGGCGCGGTGGTCCCGGTGGATGGCGGGCTGGCACTGTGAAACAGAGGCTGGCGCTGTGAACGTCAGGAAGCCCCTCCCCACCGGGTTCGGCATCGCGCTGGATCCGGGCAGCAAGCAGCTGGACGGCAGTACGTTCTTCGGCGGCTCACCGGCCCGGGTGCTCCGGCTGACCGGGCCGGGCCAGCGGGCTCTGGCCGAGTTGCGCGGCGGCCCGGTGCGCAGCACCGCCGCGGGCAGGCTGGCCCGGCGGCTGACCGACGCGGGCCTGGCCCACCCCCGGCCGCCCGCGCTGGCCGCCGCACCCGACGTGACCGTCCTGATCCCGGTCCGGGACCGCCCGGAACTGCTGGACCGCTGCCTGACCGCACTCGGCCGCCGCTACCCCGTCCTGGTCGTGGACGACGGCTCACTGGACCCGGCCGCGGTGGCCCGCGTAGCCAGCAAGCACCGCGCCACCCTGCACCGCCGCCCGGTCAACGGCGGCCCGGCCGCGGCCAGGAACACCGGCCTGGCCCGGGTGACCAGCCAGTTGGTGGCGTTCTGCGATAGTGATTGTGTTCCGGAGGCCGGCTGGATCGAACGGCTCGCGGCGCATCTGGCCGATCCCGCGGTGGCCGTGGCCGCCCCCCGCATCCGGCCGGTGCCGGCCGGGCGGAGCTGGGCCGGCCGGTACAGCGCGGCCGGTTCCAGCCTGGACATGGGCGGCCAGGAAGGCCGGGTCGCGCCGGGCAGCCGGCTGTCCTACGTGCCGAGCGCCGCGCTGCTGGCCCGCCGGGCCGCCCTGGACAGTGTTATCCCGGGGGGACGACCCCCCGGGCCCCCCGATCGCCGCTCCGCGGCGCAGCAGGCGGCACCGGACGTGTTCGATCCGGCGCTGCGCCTGGGCGAGGACGTCGACCTGGTGTGGCGGCTGCACACGGCGGGCTGGCGGATCCGTTACGAGCCGGCCGCGGTGGTCCGCCATCACGAGCCGGATAGCTGGCGCGGGCTGCTGGCCCGGCGGTTCCGGTACGGCACGTCCGCGGCGCCGCTGGCGCTGCGGCACCCGGGCCAGTCCGAGCCGCTGCTGCTCTACCCGTGGCCGGCGCTGACCGTGGCCGGCCTGCTGGCCCGCCGCCCGGCGCTGGCCGGGCTGGGCTTCGCCGGGTCGGTGCTGGCCATGCGCGCGGCGCTGCACCGGGCCGGGCTGCCCGACCGGGGCGTGCTGCCCGCCATGCTCCGCGCCACCCAGCAGACCTGGCTGGGCATCGGCCGGTACGGCTGCCAGTTCGCCGCACCGGTGCTGGCCGCCGCGCTGGTGGCGCCGGGCGGCCGCACGGGCAGGCGCTGGGGCCGCCGGGCCGCCGCCGCGTCGCTGCTGCTCGGCCCGTCGCTGACCACCTGGTCCGGGCAGCGCCCGGACCTGGACCCGGTGCGCTTCGCGCTCGGCCACCTGGCCGACGACGTGGCCTACGGGGCCGGCGTGTGGACGGGGGCGCTGCGCGCCCGGACCACGGTCCCGGTCCGCCCGGCCATCGCCTGGCACCCGCTGCGCGGCGACCTGTCCCGGCCTGGTCCGGAGGACTGACCGGTGCGCGGCGCCTGGTTCGAGACCGTGGCCGAGGCGGAGCGGTGGGCCCGGAAGCGGCTGCCGCCGTCGGTGTACCGGGCGCTGCTGGCCGGGGCCGAGCAGGGGCTGACGCTGGCCGACAACGTGGCCGCGTTCGGTGAGCTGGGCTTCGTGCCGCGGGTGGCCGGGCTGCCCGCGCAGCGGGACATGGCCACCACCGTCATGGGCCAGCCGGTCGCGCTGCCGGTGCTGATCTCACCCACCGGGGTGCAGGCCGTGCACCCGGACGGCGAGGTGGCGGTGGCCCGGGCCGCGGCCGCCCGGGGCACGGTGATGGGGCTGAGCTCGTTCGCCAGCCAGCCGCTGGCCGAGGTGGTCGCGGCCAACCCGCGGACGTTCTTCCAGCTGTACTGGATCGGCGGCCGGGACCAGGTCGCGGCGCGGATCGAGCAGGCCCGCGCGGCCGGCGCGGCCGGGCTGATCCTGACCCTGGACTGGTCGTTCGCGCACCGCCGGGACTGGGGCAGCCCGCACATCCCGCAGCGACTGGACCTGGCCGAGCTGATCCGGCTGGCCCCGGAAGGCCTGCGCCGGCCCCGGTGGCTGCTCGGCTACGCCCGGACCGGCCGGCTGCCCGGGCTGACCGTGCCCAACATGGCCCGGCCCGGCCAGCCCGCCCCGGGATTCTTCGCCGCCTACGCGGACTGGATGGCCTCGCCGCTGCCGGGCTGGGACGACATCGCCTGGCTGGCCGCGCAGTGGGCCGGCCCGGTCATGCTCAAGGGGGTGAGCCGGGTGGACGACGCCCGGCGGGCGGTGGACGCCGGGCTGACCGCGATCTCGGTGTCCAACCACGGCGGCAACAACCTGGACGGGACCCCGGCCACCATCCGGCTGCTGCCGGACATCGCCGCCGCCGTGGGCGGCCAGATCGAGGTGCTGCTGGACGGCGGCATCCGGCGCGGCGGTGACGTGGTCAAGGCGCTGGCGCTGGGCGCCCGGGCGGTCATGATCGGCCGGGCCTGCCTGTGGGGGCTGGCCGCGGCCGGCCAGGCCGGCGTGGAGAACGTGCTGGACATCATGCGCGGCGGCATCGATTCGGCGCTGCTCGCCCTGGGCCAGGCCAGCATCGCCGGGCTCAGCCCGGCCGACGTGCTGGTGCCGCCGGGGTTCACCCGGCGGCATCAACCCGGATCACCCGGCTAGGAGGCGCGCTCCCAGGCCACGCTGAACCCGTTGCCGCTGCTGTTCAAGGCCCCAGGCTGCGCCTTGACCTGGCCGGACGAGTTGATCATGGTGATCTCGTCGTCGGGGTACGAGGAGATCACCCCGGCGCCCGAGCTGCCGGTGACGGTCGCGCTCGACGCGGTCCAGGTGCTGAAGTGGGACAGCGGGTAGACGCCGCTGGAGCCGCTCGGCGCTTCCGCGATCCACTCCGCGCTGGAGTTGGCACAGCCCGAGCACGTCTGGGTGGTGCTGAAGCTGTCCGCGGAGTGGGTCGAGTCGGTCACCTTGAGCGTGTACCTGGTGCCGCTGCGGACCACCGAGGCGGTGATGCTGTCGCCGGCCGCCAGCGTGGAGCCGACCACCTGGATGGCGTTGGTCGGGTACATCTCCCACCAGGTGTACTGGTAGGCCGTCCCCAGGTAGCACTCGACCAGCGTGCCGTCCTGCTCCACGCTGCTGCTGCTGTACCCGTCGATGCCGACCCAGAACGCGGCCAGTGACGTCGTCGAACCGCAGCTGGCCGACGGCTCGGTCCAGTGCGCGGTGACCGTGCTGAACCCGCTGCCGGTGTCGGCGTAACCGGACCAGTTCGTGCTCTGTACCTGGGTCAGGCCCTCGATCTTGGTGGCGTGCCCGGCCACCCGCTGGTCAGCGGAGTGCTGGCCGACGGAGAGGTTGTGCAGCAGGGCCCGGGCATTGGCGGCGGCCTGGGCGCTGTGGGTCGCGGCGGTGCTGGCGCCTGCGGCCGGGCCGAAGGTCAGCAGCATGCCCGCCGCGGGCAGGCAGGCCAGTAAAACCAGGTTCAGCAGACAAGGACGGCGCATAAGAGGTTTACCTCTCCCTGTGGTGCGGCTGGGGGTAGCCGCGCGTGCGCCAATCGTAAATTCTGATAACGAGCCCATCAATATGGTGTTTAGCCATTTTCTGACGGCGGGTTGTCGATCACCGGCACCGGGTCCAGGCCGATCTTCTCCGCGATCCGGGTCAGCAGCTCGTCCTGGGCGGCCAGGTGGCCCTGCACGTGCGCCACCTCGTGCAGCGTCGCGCTCGCGTCGTGGAACGTCGCCTCGGCCCGCTTGTCCGCCGCGGCCGCCTGCACGTTCTGCCCGACCATGATCACGCTGAGCAGGACCAGCTGGAGGAAGGTCTGGGCCACCCAGGTGACCAGCGCCGCCGCGCCGGTGCGGATCGCGGCCGGCAGGCTGATCAGGTCGAACAAGGCGAACGCGTACGCGCACCACATGCTGCCGACCACCGAGGTGACGACGATCGCGACCTTGGTGTTGAACCGGTTGATAGCCGAGCCCCGGGGCAGCAGGTCGGCCACCTTGACCGGCTTGTCGGCCAGCCGGGAGGCGATCCGCGGGTGACGTATGTGCTGATAAATCGCCATTTTCCTGGCCTTCCCATCGGAGATCGGGACGCACCGGGGGGCGGCGGCTCCCGCCAGGGTAACGGTCAGCCACGGCCCGGCTGAGCCAGCCCACGCCCCGGCGGTGCGGGCTGGCCGCGGTCAGTAATGGCGGCAGCCGGATAAGCCGGCACATTCCCGGCGCCGGCTGGCGGCCGGGCTGCGCGGCGCCTGGTCACGAATTGTGCTGCGGCGGGAAACGGCTCGGGGCATTTTGCCGGCCGCAGTTTGCTGGGACGTTTGGGCCGCCCGGCCCGCAATAGCCGGGCCGGACCTGGCAGCATGAGCGGGTGAGTGTTACCCGGCTGATCACCCTG
>DATCUG010000370.1:0-3038 GCA_036567525.1 Streptosporangiaceae bacterium
GTAACTGAGCAGCGTGGCCGCGTAGCCGGTACCCCGCTCCGCGTCATGGGCCCGGATGGCTGGGCCGAGCCAACCGCTGCTCCTCACCAGTTTGGCCAGTTTCACAACATCGGAGCACATTCTCTGGCCGTTTGTCTAAGGAAGCCGCGGCCGGCCGCTCGCACACTGACTAGCAACCCGGTCACCGATCCCGAGGGGGCATGTCATGACCGACGTGGCCGAACAGTCAACCTTGCGGCGGGATGTGGGGCTGCTCCCACTGTTCATGGTGTCCATGGGATCCGTCATCGGGTCCGGCTGGCTGCTGGGCACGCTCAACGCGTCCACCGTGGCCGGCCCGGCCGCCATCGTCTCCTGGGTCATCGGCGCGATCCTGCTCATCGGCATCGCGCTGACCTACGCCGAGCTGTCCTCGGCCTACCCGGTGTCGGGTGGCACCGCGCGGTTCACCTGGATCCACACCGGCACGCTGGGCGGCTTCTTCTGCGGCACGTTCTCCTACCTGCAGGCGGCGGCCATCGCGCCGATCGAGGTCGAGGCGTCACTGGGCTACCTGAACGCCAAGTGGTGGCACGGGCTGGTCAACGACCAGGGCCTGCTCACCCCCAAGGGCCTGGTCGTGGCGGTGCTGGCCATGTTCCTGTTCACCGCCCTGAACCTGTGGGGGGTGAAGTTCATGGCCGAGGGCAACACGATCGCGATGATCTGGAAAATCCTGGTCCCGGTGGGCACGGTCATCCTGATCATGACCAGCGTGTTCCACACCAGCAACTTCACCGCGGGCGGCGGCTTCATGCCGTACGGCATCAAGGGTGTGTTCATCGCGCTGCCGCTCGGCGTCATCTTCGCTCTGGAGGGGTTCGAGCAGGCCGCCCAGCTGGCCGGCGAGGCACGCAACCCGAAGCGGGACATCCCGCTGGCCGTGGTCGGGTCGATGCTGCTGGGCGCGGCGCTGTACATCGCACTGCAGGTCTGCTTCATCGGCGCGGTCAACCCGGCCAACGTGGCGCACGGCTGGGCCAACCCGTTCGGCAACGCGGGCACGTTCGGGCCGTACTACACGCTGGCCACCTCGGTCGGCCTGGGCTGGCTGGGCACGATCCTGATCATCGACGCGCTGATCTCCCCGGGCGGCACCGGCCTGGTCTACCTGGCCACTACGTCCCGGCTGTCCTACTCGCTGGCCCGGACCCGCTTCCTGCCGCCGGTGTTCTCGAACATCGACCGGCGCGGCGTGCCCTGGTTCAGCATCATCTTCGGCGGCGTGTTCGGCTGCCTGCTGTTCCTGCCGTTCGGCAGCTGGGCCAAACTGGTCGGCGCGATCACCGCGGCCTCCTCGTTCATGTACAGCTACGCGCCGGTGGCGGCCGTCTCGCTGCGCCGCAGTGACGCGGCCCGGCCGCGGCCGTACAAGGTGCCCGGGCTGGCCGTCATCGCCCCGTTCAGCTTCGTGGTCTCCGGCCTGATCATCTACTGGAGCGGCACGTCGAACGTGGTCAAGCTGGACCTGGCCGTGCTGTTCTTCCTGGTGCTCTACTTCATCGCGCGCCGGCTGGACCCGGCCCAGGCACCGATCGACTTCAAGGCCGGGGTGTGGTCCGTGCCCTGGATCCTCGGTCTGACCATCTTCTCCATCTTCGGCGGCAGCTACGTGGGCGGCTACTCCGAGGTGTTCGGCATCCCGATCCACCACCACCTGCCGTTCTGGTGGGACGTCGCCGCGATCACGGTGTTCAGCCTGGCCGTCTTCTACTATGCGGTGCACAGCCGGCTCAGCCCGGAGCGCACGGCGGTGCACGTGGGCCAGGCCGTGGCCGACGCCGAGCAGGAGGAGCTGGCACTGGAGGTCGAGCCTGCATGACCACGACAGCGGGGAGCCCCGCGGAGCTGCTCAGCTTGTTCCCGCCTGGCTCGCGGGTGGACAGCGACGGCGAACTCATGGTCGGCGGCTGCCGGCTGGCCGACCTGGCCGCCGAGTGGGGCACCCCGCTGTACGTCATCGACGAGGCCGGGGTCCGCGCCCACGTCCGCCGGTTCCGGCGGGCGCTGGACGCGGCCTGGCCCAGCTCGCGGATGGTGTTCGCGTCCAAAGCGTTCCCGAGCACCCCCATGTACCGGCTGATGGCCGAGGAAGGCATCGGCGTGGACGTGGCCGGCCCGGGCGAGCTGGCCATGGCACTGGCCGGCGGGGTCGACCCGGCCCGGATCGTCATGCACGGCAACGCCAAGACCACCGCCGAGCTGCAGACGGCGCATGACGCTGGCGTCGGCCTGATCGTCATCGACAACACCGATGACATCGACCGGCTGGAGGACATCGGCGCCGCCGGGCAGCCGGTGCTGATCCGGGTGCTGCCCGGGGTCCGCCCGGACACCTACGACGCGGTGGCCACCGGCCAGGCCGGCTCGAAGTTCGGGCTGCCGCTGCCGGTGGCCCGGGCCGCCATCGACCGGCTGCGCGGCAGCAAGCTCCGGCTGGACGGCCTGCACCTGCACATCGGCTCGCAGATCCTGTCGGCCGAGCCGTACCGCCGCGCGGTCGAGGCCGTCGCCGGGCTTGGCGAGTTCGGCACTTACAACCTGGGCGGCGGGCTCGGTGTCCGGTACACCTACGCCGACGCCCCGCCCAGCCCGGAGGAGTGGGTCGGGGCGCTGGCCACCGCGGCCCGGCGCTGCCTGCCGCCGGGCGCCCAGCTCCTCATCGAGCCAGGACGCAGCCTGGTCGCGCCGTTCGGGGTGACCGTGTACCAGGTCGTCTCGGTCAAGGGCACGGACCCGCAGTTCGTGGCCGTGGACGGCGGCATGGCCGACAACATGGAGGTGGCGCTGTACGGCCAGCGGTTCGAGGCCACGCTGACCAGCCAGGTCGGCGGCGGCCACCCGGTCGAGCTGGTCGGCCGGCACTGCGAGTCCGGCGACCGGCTGATCAGCGGGGTACCGTTGCGCGACCCGCGCCCGGGTGACTTGCTGGCCATGCCGGTGACCGGCGCGTACTGCGGCACGATGGCCAACAACTACAACGGCGCGCTCCGCCCGCC
>DATCUG010000371.1:0-12606 GCA_036567525.1 Streptosporangiaceae bacterium
CTGTTCGGCTTGTGGCCGGCCGCCGCGTCCGCGCTGACCTGCCTGGACCGGCGGCTCCCGCTGATGCCGCGCTACCTGGCCCAGGCCCGGGCCATCGCTGACGCGCTGCGCGGCGTGCCCGGGGTCCGGGTGATCCCGGACCCGCCGCAGACCCCGATGATGCATCTGCTGCTGCGCACCAGCGCGGCCAGTTTCCGCGCCGCCGTCATCCGGCTGGCCAAGGACCAGGGCGTCTGGACCTGGCCCGAGCCGATCAGCACGGTGGACCCGCTGACCCAGCGGGTCGAGCTGTCGGTGGGTGACCAGACGCTGGCCATACCGCCCGCGGAGGCGGCCGGCATCATCACCGCCCTGGCCGGAGGCTAGGCCTCAGCGGCGCCAGAAGCCGAACGGGTCCCGGCCGGGCCGGAAACCGGCCGCGGCGGCGATCCCGCACGCGTCCTGGAACCGGGCGCCGACGTGCCAGGGCAGGTGCGCGTCGCTGCCGAAGGACAGCGCGGTGCCGCCTTCCTCGGCCCACCAGCGCAGCAGGGTGACCGAGACCAGCGGGCTGGCCGTGTTCAGCTCGAGGACCCGGCCGGTGCCGGCCAGTGCGCGGAACACCGCGCGGTATTCCTCCTCGAACGCCGCCTCGGCGTACTCCCCTGCCGACCCGGGCCAGTACCGGCGCGGGAAGTCCAGGTGGGCCAGCACCTCGAACAGGCCGCTGCCCTCGATCATGGCGACCACCTCAGCGAAGTACCGGCGCATCAGCTGGTCCGGCTCACGGCGGACCAGCCACCCCGAATACACCAGCTCGCCCGCGGTGAGCACCGCGTGCACCGAGCCGAGCACCCGGTCGAACTGGCCAGACCCCAGCACCGCGCCGGCGCTCGCCGCGAACAGGTGCGGCTCGCCCGCTTCCACCCCGGACAAGATGCGCAACGCCGGAAACCGGTCGCGGCACTCAGCTACTGCGGCGAGATACCCGGGCACGTCCAGCGGCCGCATCATGGCCGACGCGTGCGGCACGACGCCGGCCGATGTGATCGGGTCGGCCGGCCCGGCCGCGGTGAAATCCAGATGCTCGGTGAACGCCACCGAGGGCAGCCCGAGTTCGACCGCGCGGGCACAGGCCGCGGCCATCGACGCGTCCGGGCCAGTGTCATACGACCACTGCGAATGAACGTGATTGTCCGGCATAATCCCGGGCGCTGGGACACCGGTATTGGTGGGGCCGATGGGATTTGAACCCATACTTGCAGGATCCTAAGTCCTGTGCCTCTGCCGTTGGGCTACGGCCCCGGCCCGCCCGCATCCCGCGGGCGGTGAATCAGGCGGCCAGGTCCTTGCGCAGGCGCTCGACATGCCCGGTCGCCCGGACATTGTAGTAAGCCAGCTCGATCGTGCCGTCCGCACCGATCACGAACGTCGACCGGATCACGCCGACCGTTTTCTTGCCGTAGTTCATCTTCTCGCCGTAGGCGCCGTAAGCGCGCAGCACCTCGCGGCCGGGATCGGCGAGCAAGGTGAAGTTCAGCGATTCCTTGTCCCGGAACTTGGCTAGCTTTTCCGGCTTATCCGGTGAAATGCCGAGCACGGTCAGCCCGGCCCCGGCCAGCACGCCGAGGTTGTCCCGGAAATCACAGGCCTCTTTCGTGCAGCCGGGGGTCATCGCGGCCGGGTAGAAGTACACGATCACCCGCTGCCCACGCAGCCCGGACAGCGTCACCTGCTGGCCGTCCGCGTCAGGCAGGGAAAAGTCCGGCGCGACATCCCCGGGCGCCAGTTTCTGGTCGGTCACGATGCTCCCTCCGGATAGCCGACCCAACGTTACCGGCCGCCCTAGCCGGATGTGAACGGATGTTACGTCCCCCTTACCGGACCGTGCGTCCCCGGTGCGGGCCGCCGGGACGCACGTAAAGTCTGCGACGGGTGGCGGGGGATTGCGTGAGTTAGGGCAATCGCCAACCCAAGGAGGACCAGGCGTGTTCCCGCATTTGAAGGCCGTCCGGCCGCTCGGCTTCGCAGCCGTGGCGGTGGCGGCGGCAGTAACGGTTGCCGGGTGCAAGCCCAGCAGCTTCAGCACGTCGTCAGGGAGTGGCTCTGGCCTGGGCACAACGGCGTCCTCGTCGTCGGTGAGCCAGATCCTGACGCTGGCTGCGCAGCAGGCCCAGCAGATGAACACGTTCACGGCGAACGTGCAGATCACTGCGACCGGCGCGACCAGCGCCAACCTGTTCGGCACGATGAATGAGGTGGCTACCACCCCCACCGCGCCGACCATCTCCATCATGGCCAACGCCGGCCAGCTGGGTAACGTGAAGATCATCCTGACCAGCAACGGCATGGCCTACATGCGCAGCCCGTTCTTCATGAACGCCTACCACCACCGGTGGATCGGCAGCTCCATGTCGAACATGAGCAACGGCTCCGGCCTGAACCTCGGCCCGCTGCTGGCGCTCCTGCAGGGCAGCAGCCCGATGCTGCAGACCCAGCTGTTCCCGTTCGGGTCGAACATGCGCTACATGGGCAGCTCGTTCTTCGGCGGGCACCGGAACCGTGAGTACGGCGGCCACGTCGTACTGGCGAACATCCTGAGCCAGCTCTCGTCGAACATGCAGCCGATGGTGCAGTCCTGGATGAACGCGGGCATCAACATGACCCGGTTCCGGGTCTGGCTGACCCCGCAGCGCATGGTGAGCAAGCTGGTGCTGATCGAGGTGGCTGGTAACACCACGTTCACCATCACGCTGAACATCAACTCGTTCAACCAGCCGATGCACATCGGGATGCCGCCGACCACGGTGGTCTTCATCCTGCCCGGCACTGGTACCGGAACTGGGGTGACCACCACCCCGACGACGGCGGCCACGCCCACCGCGCAGCCGAGCGTCGGCATGACGCCGACCCCGGCCAGCACGGTGCCCGCCGGGACGGGAACCACGTCCACGCCAACCACAATGCCGACTCACTGGTGACTGGCGCGGGCTGATCGCGTAACACAAGGCCCGCCGCGTCCTGGGCAGCCGTCCGGGGCCGGCGGGCCTTTCGCGTACCCGGGCTAGCCGAGCAGGGTCGCGACCACCGGGGCCAGCGCGCGCAGCGCCCGGCCCCGGTGGCTGATCTCGTCCTTCTCCGCCGCGCTGAGCTGGGCCGTAGTGAGTTCCCGGCCCGCCGGGACGAAGATCGGGTCATAGCCGAAGCCGTTGCTGCCGCGCGGCTCCCGGGTCAGCGCCCCCTCCAGCACACCCTCGGTGACCTGCTCGGCGCCGGACGGCAGGACAAGCGCGGCGGCACAGGTGAAGTGCGCCCCGCGGCGGCCGGCCGGCACGTCGGAGATCTGGTTCAGCACCAGCCACAGGTTGGCCTCGTCATCGCCGTGCTTGCCGGACCAGCGGGCGGACAGCACGCCGGGCATCCCGTTCAGCGCGTCGACGCACAGTCCGGAGTCGTCGGCCACCGCGGGCAGCCCGGTGAACGCGGCCACCGCCCGCGCCTTGAGCAGCGCGTTCTCGGCGAACGTGAGCCCGGTCTCGGCCACTTCGGGCATCCCCGGGTACGCGCCCAGGTCAGCCACATCGACGGCGATCTGCCCAGCCTCGAGGATCCGGCGCAGCTCGGCCAGCTTGGCCACGTTCCGGGTGGCCAGCACGAGCCGCTGGCTGGTCACCAGCCGAGCGCTTCCCGCTGGATCCGGGTCAGCTCGGCACACCCGGCCACGCCGAGGTCGAGCAGTTCGGTGAGCAGTTCCCGGCTGAACGGCTCCCGCTCGGCGGTGCCCTGGATCTCCACGAACCCGCCGTCGCCGGTGCACACCACATTCATGTCGGTCTGCGCGGCCGAGTCCTCCTCGTAGCACAGGTCCAGCCGGGGCTGCGAGTCCACGATGCCCACGCTGACCGCGGCCACCGACCCGACCAGCGGGTCGCCCTTGCACCGCTTACGGGAGCGCAGCCAGGCCACCGCGTCGGCCAGCGCCACGAACCCGCCGGTGATGGCCGCGGTCCGGGTGCCGCCATCGGCCTGCAGCACGTCGCAGTCGATCACGATGGAGTTCTCGCCCAGCGCCTTGGCGTCCACACAGGCCCGCAGCGAGCGGCCGATCAGCCGGGAGATCTCGTGCGTCCGGCCGCCGATCCGGCCCCTGACCGACTCCCGGTCGCCGCGGGTGTTGGTCGCCCGGGGCAGCATCGCGTACTCGGCCGTCACCCAGCCCTGCCCGCTGCCGCGCCGCCAGCGCGGCACATCCTCGGTGGCGCTGGCCGCGCAGAGCACCCGGGTGGCGCCGAACTCGACCAGTACCGAGCCTTCCGCGTGTTCCAGCCAGCCGCGGGTCATCCGTATCTCGCGCAGCGAGGCATTGCTGCGCCCATCGGGTCGGGACATGAGGGACAGAGTAGTCCGACCGGACGACTGACCTACCCTAAGTGGCCATCAATGGCCACTCAGTAACCCACGCGATCGGGGGTGCCTGACTCGATCCAGCGGTACACCGCGCCGATGCCCGCGGCCAGCTGGGTTTGCGCCCGCCAGCCCAGATCGCGGGCCACCCGGCCGACCGCGAGCGCGCTGCGCTGCAGCTCACCCGGGCGTGGCTGGCCGAACCGCGGGGCCACCGCGCGGCCGGCCACCTGCCCGATGATGGCCACGATGTCCAGCACGCTGATCTCCACCCCGGTGCCGATGTTCCACGTCCCGGGGCGGCCCGCGTCCGCGGCGGCCAGGAACGCGCTCACCGTGTCACCGACGTACACGTAGTCGCGGGTCTGCGTGCCGTCGCCGTAGATCGGCACGTCCTGCCCGGCCAGCACGCAGCCGCAGAAGATCGGGATGACCCCGGCCTGGCCACCCGGATCCTGCCGCGGGCCGTACACGTTTGCCAGCCGGAGGACCGAGTGCCGGGTCCCGTGCAGCCGGTTGTACAGCCCGACGTACTGCTCCGCGCACAGCTTGGCGATGCCGCACGGCGACTCGGGCAGGGCCAGCACGTCCTCCCGGGACGGGATCGGCGCGTCGCGGCCGTAGACCGCGCCACCAGAGGAGGCGAACAGCACCCGGGCGCCGGTGGCCCGGGCCGCCTCCAGCACGTTGACCGTGCCGACCACGTTGACCCCGGCGTCCTCGGCCGGGGCGTTGACCGAGGACCGGACGTCGATCTGCGCCGCCAGATGGCAGATCAGCTCGGGCTCGATCTGCCGGACCAGCTCGGTGAACGCGGCCGCGTCGGCGATGCTGACCTTGTGCAGCGGGATCTGGCCATCCAGGCGGCCCGGCCGGCCCGCCGAGAGGTCATCGGCCACGGTGACCTCGTCGCCCCGGGCCAGGAACCCGTCGGTCAGGTGTGAGCCGATGAACCCGGCGCCGCCGGTCACGAGTACCCGCATGGTTGAGCATCCTAAGCGCCGCCCGGGCGGGCTCAGCCCAGGTCGGCGACCAGCCCGGTGGTGGCCAGCGTGAGCTGGCCACCGAACCCGGCGGCCGCCTCGGCCCGGCTGCGCTCCCGGTCGTTCCACGGCGCCAGGTGGGTGAGCATGAGGTGGCCCACCCCGGCCCGGGTGGCGTGCTGCGCCGCCTGCTTCGCCGTCATGTGCAGGTTCCCGGGCAGCCCGGGGCCGTCCAGGAACGACGCCTCACAGAGCAGCAGTTCGGCGTCGCGGGCCAGGCTGACCAGGGCGTCGGACGGCCCGGTGTCAGCCGAGTAGGCGATGACCCGGCCGCCGGCCGCGATCCGGAAACCGTACGTCTCCACCGGGTGGTTCATCCGGGCCAGGGTGATCTCGAACGGGCCGATCTGCCGCGTCCCGGGCTGCAGGGTGCCGAAGTCGAACGCCCCGGCCATGCCCGGTTCCTCGGTAACGCCGTAGGCCCGGTCCAGCCGTTCCGGGGTGCCGTCCGGGCCGGACACGGGGATGCGCGGCCGCGGCCCGTCCGGCGCGTAGACCTGGGCCACCCACAGCGGGCACAGGTCCAGGCAGTGGTCGGCGTGCAGGTGGCTCAGGCAGATCGCGTCGATGCCGGTCAGCGGGGCGTGCCGCTGCAGCGGGCCGAGCGCGCCGCTGCCCAGGTCGAGCACCAGCCGGAAGCCCTGCTCCTCGAGCAGGTAACAGGACGCCGGGCTATCCGGTCCGGGGATCGATCCGCTGCAGCCAACCACAGTGAGACGCACGATGATCAGGTTAGTGGGCGGGACGCGCCGCTACTGTGCTCCCCGGCCCACCAGGGCTATTTGGCGGCTCTGCGCTACCAGGTGGCCGGCGCTGTCCCAGACCTCGGCCTCCTCGTCGAACCAGCCGCCGCTGACGTGCCGGCAGCGGGCCGCGACGCGCAGCGGCCCGGGCGCCGGTACCGCGCGCATGTACCAGGTCAGCTCGACCGTGGGTGACCAGCCGACCACTTCGAGGCCGAACACCACGGGCGGCAGCGAGTCCACCGCCAGGGCCAGCAGCAGGGCATCCGGGTCCCGGTCCTCAGCTAGCTGGAAGTAGCCGCGCATCTCCGGCACGCCGGCCGGGCGGCCGCGGGTCCAGCCCGCCGTGGCCGGGTCCAGCCGCAGGTCCACCTGCTTGGCGTAGCCGCTGAACACCCGGTGCGGCGCCTCCCGGGCGCCCCGGCACGCCTCGATCGGCGGCAGCCAGGGCGGCTCGCCGGTCCAGGACAGCCCGACCGTGTCGGCCGGGTCGCCGAGCGCGCCGGTGGTCACCGTGGTCTCCAGCACCGGCCGGCCGTCCTGCACCAGGGTGGCCCGGGCGGTCGCCGCCACCTTGCCCTGCTTCAGCCAGCTCACCTCGGCCTGCGCGGGTTCCGGGCGCGGCGCACGGAGGAAGTGCGCGCTGGTCGCGATCGGGTACGGGTGCGGCGCGGTGTCCAGCACCGCACGCAGCATGCTGGCCAGCAGCACCCCGCCGTTGACCGCCCCGGCGATGGCGAACCGGTCATCCGGCCGGACCTCGTACCGCCCCTCCCCCACCCGGCGGACGGCCGTCGCCTCGTCGAAGATGGTCACCGCGGGCACGTCGGCGCGCCTGCTGGGGCACAGTGCGCGGGCGCGGGCGTTAGGCCCATAGTTGTCCTTCCAGGCGGTCCTCGGCCTCTTCCAGAGTGCCGGAGTACGCGCCGGTGGACAGGTATTTCCAGCCGCCGTCGGCCACCACGAACGCGATGTCGGCCCGCTGCCCAGCCGCCCGGGCCTTGGCCGCCATGCCCAGCGCGGCGTGCAGCGCGCCACCCGCGGAAATGCCGGCGAAGATGCCTTCAGCGTCCAGCAGCTCCCGGGTCCGGCGCAGCGCGTCCGCCGAGGACACCGAGAACCGGCTGGTCAGCACGGATTCGTCGTACAGTTCCGGGACGAAGCCCTCGTCGATGTTGCGCAGCCCGTAGACCAGCTCGCCGTACCGCGGCTCAGCGGCCACGATGGCCACACCCGGCACCTGCTCGCGCAGGTAGCGCCCGGCCCCCATCAGCGTCCCGGTGGTGCCGAGCCCAGCCACAAAGTGGGTGATCCCGGGCAGGTCGGCCAGGATCTCCGGGCCGGTCGTCTCGTAGTGCGCCCGGCTGTTCGCCTCATTGCCGTACTGGTACAGCATGACCCAGTCGGGATGCTCCCGGGCCAGCCGCTTGGCCACCCGGACCGCCTCGTTGGACCCGCCCGCGGCCGGCGAGGAAATCACCTGGGCGCCGTACATCTCCAGCATCTGGCGGCGTTCGGCCGAGGTGTTCTCCGGCATCACGCAAATCATCCGGTAACCGCGCAGCTTGGACACCATGGCCAGCGATATCCCGGTGTTCCCCGAGGTAGGTTCCAGGATGGTGGACCCGGGCACGAGCAGGCCGTCCTTCTCCGCCTGCTCGACCATGAAGAACGCCGCGCGGTCTTTCACCGAGCCGGTCGGGTTGCGGTCCTCCAGCTTGGCCCACAGCCGCTGGTCCGGCCCCGGTGACAGCCTCGGCAGCCCGACCAGCGGGGTTCCGCCGAGCGAGTCGAGCAGCGAGTCGTAACGCATCAGGAGCCCTGGAGGGTCAGCGCGCCCCGCCTGCCACGGCCGGCAGCACGGTCACCGTGTCACCGTCCTTGACCGGGGTCTTCAGGCCGCCGAGGAACCGGACATCCTCGTCGTTCAGGTACACGTTGACGAACCGGCGCAGCCCGGACTCGTCCTGCAGCCGCTCGCGCAGCCCGCCGTAGCGGCTGTCCAGGTCGCCGAACAGCTCTTCCAGCGTCGTCCCAGAGCCCTCCACCGCCTTGGCCCCGCCGGTATAGGTGCGCAAGATGGTCGGAATGCGGACTTCGATGGCCATGGGGAACTCTCCAGAGTCGGGCGGTCTGTCTACGGGGTGCCAACACTGACGTCCCGGGGGATCATTCCACGGCCGGGCCGGCCACGTCGGCGGTGATACGGACCTCTTCCTCGGTCACCACCCCGTCCACGATGCGGTACGAGCGGAACTCCGTCTCGTCCGGGTCCCGGGTGGACACCAGCACGTAGTGCGCGCCGGGCTCCTGGGCCAGCGTGATGTCGGTGCGCGACGGGTAGGCCTCGGTCGCGGTGTGCGAGTGGTAGATGACCACCGGCTCCTCGTCCCGCTCGTCCATCTCCCGGTAGACCCGCAGCAGGTCCATCGAGTCGAACTCGTAGAACGTGGACGAGCGCGCCGCGTTCAGCATCTTGATGAACCGCTCCGGGCGGTCGGTGCCGGCTGGCCCGGCGATCAGCCCGCATGCCTCGTCCGGGTGGTCGGCGCGGGCGTGCGACACGATCTTGTCCCGCAGTTCGGGATGGAGGGTCAGCATGTGTCAGAGGGTATTACCAGAGCGCACGTACCAGCGTTTCCTGCAGGTAGGTGAGCCAGTCGTAAACCCACAGGTAGGCCGACCGGGGATCGGCCGGGTCGAGATCCTGGCTGCGCAGCGCGGTGTCCTCGGTGATCTCCAGCCGCACCCCGAGGACCAGCCGGACGTCGTTCAGCGCGCGCAGCCAGATCTGCGCGTCCTGCTCGGACAGCTCGACCCGGCCGCCGTCCTCGGGCAGCGTGTCCAGCACGGTCTGGGCCGCCGCCACCTTGCCCGAGCGCAGCTCCTGCTCGGTGAACCGGCGGAACTCCCCGGCCGCCTCGGTGTCGTCGCGGTACGCGTCGGGCAGCAGCCGGCCCAGCACCGGGTCGGCGGGCGGGGTGGCCGCCCCGCCGGGGTTGCCGAGCAGCGCTTCCAAGTCGTCGAGCGGGTTGGCCGGGTTGGCCGAGCCACCCGGGTTGGCCGGGCCGGCCGGGCCGCGCGCGGCGTCGGCCGGGTCGGCGATCAGTTCCTCGACCTGGCTGACCAGGGCCCGGATGATGCTGGCGTGCGACGGCGCGAACCGGGCGGTCACCCCGCCCTTGCGCCGCGCGCGAAAACCGCCCATCAGGTCGCCTGCTTCCCCCGTGCCGCCCGGGTCGGGTCCGCTCACTTGTCGTGGCTGACCGTGGCCCACAGGCCGTAGCCGTGCAGCACGGCCACGTCGCGTTCCATCGACTCCCGGGTGCCCGCCGAGACGACCGCCTTGCCCTTGTGATGGACGTCGAGCATGAGCTTCTCGGCCTTGCGCCGCGGGTACCCGAATACCTGCTGGAACACGTAGGTCACATAGGACATGAGGTTGACCGGGTCGTTCCACACGATGGTGACCCAGGGCGTGTCGGGCACGGCCTCCTGCCGTACCTCAGGCCGCTCAACTTCTGCTGGTGCCACGCTCACCGGCGCTCACCTCCCGGCATGGTTGTCTCTCCTAGTCTCTCAGCACCTGTTCAGTACATCAGCCCGGGCCAAACCTCCGCGGTACGGCCGGGCCCGCTCGCCCGGATCTGCCCGGCGGCGGCGCCCCCGGGCAGCAACCGTAGTCTTGCTGCTCGTGACGGCTAACTCGAGCACAGCCCTGCTCACCGACCGCTACGAGCTGACCATGCTGACCGCCGCGCTGGGCAGCGGCGCCGCGGGGCGGCGCGCCATCTTCGAGGTGTTCGCCCGGGCCCTGCCGCACGGCCGGCGCTACGGCGTGGTCGCCGGGACGGGCCGGTTCCTCGACGCACTGGAGCGGTTCAGGTTCGGCCCCGAGGAACTCGCGTTCCTGCGTGATGGCGGCATCGTGGACGAGGCGGCCCTGCGCTACCTGGAGTCCTACCGGTTCTCCGGGAACATCTGGGGCTACGGGGAAGGCGACTGCTACTTCCCCGGTTCGCCGATCCTGGTCGTGGAAGCCCCGTTCGCCGAGGCGGTCGTGCTGGAGACGCTGGCCCTGTCCATCTTCAACCACGACTCCGCCATCGCGTCCGCGGCGTCCCGGATGGTGACCGCAGCCGACGAGCGGCCGATCATCGAGATGGGCTCCCGGCGCACCCACGAGATGGCCGCGCTGGCCAGCGCCCGGGCCGCGTACATCGCCGGGTTCGCGACCACCTCGAACCTGCAGGCCGGGCGCGAGTACGGCATCCCGACCAGCGGGACCAGCGCGCACGCGTTCACCCTGGTGCACGACAGCGAGCGGGACGCGTTCACCGCCCAGCTGGCCGCGCTGGGCAGTGGGACCACGCTGCTGGTGGACACGTTCGACGTGGCCAAGGCGGTGCGCACCGCTATCGAGCTGGCCGGGCCCGGCCTGGGCGCGGTGCGCATCGACAGCGGCGACCTGCCCCGGGTCACCGGGCAGGTCCGCGCCCTGCTGGACGAGCTGGGCGCCAAGCAGACCCGGATCGTGCTCAGCGGCGACCTGGACGAGTACTCGATCGCCGCGCTGGCCGCCGCGCCGGTGGACGGGTACGGGGTAGGCACCTCGCTGGTCACGGGGTCCGGGGCGCCGACCGCGGCACTGGTCTACAAGCTGGTAGCCCGGGCCCTGGAGGGCAACGGGGACGGCGAGCTGCGCCCGGTGGCGAAACGGTCGGTCGGCAAGCCCAGCCGGGGCGGCCGCAAGTGGGCAGCCCGCCGGCTCGATGCGGACGGCAGCGCGGTGACCGAGGTGATCACCACCAACGGCGCCGACGACGCGCTGGCCCGGCACCCGGCGCGGCCGCTGCTGCGGCAGCTGGTGCGGGGCGGCGAAATAGTGGGCCGGGAGCCGCTGGCCGCGGCCCGGGAGCGGCATCGCGCCACCCTGGCCGAGCTGCCGGTGCACGCGGTGCAGCTGTCCCGGGGCTACCCGGCCATCCCGACCGTGTTCCGGCCGCTGGACGAGGACGAGTAGCCGCTAGCCGCGCAGCGCCGACGGCAGGTGGCCGTCCAGCATGGAGGACGGGGCCGGCGCATGCCCATCCGCTCCGGCGGGCGTGCCGGCCGGGCAGAACGCCCGCCGGTAGGCCTGCGGGGTGGTGCCCCGCCAGCTCCGGAAGTGATGCCGCAGCGTGGCCGCGTTGCCGAAGCCAGCCCGGTCCGCGATCAGGTCGATGGACGCGTCGGTCTCCTCCAGCAGTTCCTGGGCGAGCAGGATGCGCTGGCCGGTCAGCCAGCGCACCGGGGTGGTCCCGGTCTCCTGGACGAACCGGCGGGCGAAGGTCCGCTCGGACATGTGCGCCCGCTCGGCCAGCTGGCGGATGGTGACCGGCTCGGCCAGGTGACGCTGCATCCAGCCGATGACCTCAGCCAGCGTGTCGCAGGACGGCATGGCCACCGGCTGGTCCACGTACTGGGCCTGGCCGCCGTCCCGGTGCGGCGGGACGACCATCCGCCGGGCGATCCCGTTGGCCACCCGGGTGCCCTGTTCCTCGCGCACGATGTGCAGGCAGGCGTCGATGCCCGCCGCGGTGCCCGCACTGGTGATCACCAGGCCCTCGTCCACGTACAGCACGTCCGGGTTGACGATGGCCTCTGGATACCGCTTGGCCAGCTCAGCGGCGTGCCGCCAGTGCGCGGTGCACCGCCGCCCATCCAGCAGGCCCGCCGCGCCGAGGGCGAACGCGCCGGTGCACACGCTGAGCACCCGGGTACCACGGGCCACGGTGGCCTGCAGGGCCTCGATCATCGGCGCCGGGAAGTCCGGGCCGTCCGGGTGGTACAGCCGGCTGTCGCACACCGCGCACGCCACCACCAGGTCGGCCTCGGCCAGCCGGTCCAGGCCAAAGGCCGGCTGGAGGGCGAAGCCAGCCGACGACTGGAGCGGCCCCGGCTCCCCGCCGACCACCGCGAAGTCATACCGGGGCAGCCCGTCGTCCGACCGGTCCACGCCGAAGACTTCGCAGACCACGCCCAGCTCAAAGGGGGTGAAACCGTTCAGGATCACGACGGCCACGTTGCGCAGCATGGTTCCATCATGGCCGTGGCAGGATCTTGTCGTCAACTGGCCTGACTGCCACTGGTAGCGGCGTGCCTGGCCGGCCAGGCTGAAGTCATGACTCCCACCGACCACACCACATCAGACGCCCGTCGGAGGGGCGGGCACGTGTTTCACCAGCTGGCCGGGGCCATCCGCCGGGCGGTACGAACGGTGGCGGCCACCCTGGCCGAGTGCAATCGCGCTCAGCGCCGGATGGCTGAGCTCCAGCTCAGCCCGGACCGGTTCTTCATCGACGGCGCTGCCCAGCCGCCGGACACCTACGCCGAATTCCTGTTCCGCACCTCGGGGCTGCTGGCCCACGAGCCACCCGCGGATAAGCGTTTCCCGG
>DATCUG010000372.1:0-3693 GCA_036567525.1 Streptosporangiaceae bacterium
CCGGTGACCGTGACCGCCCGGGCCGAGCGCCACGGCGGCGGCGCCGGGCGGCTGGTCCTGGAAGTGCGCGATCACGGGCCCGGGCTGCCAGCGGCCGCGATCCCGCACCTGTTCGACCGGTTCTTCAAGGCGGACACCGCACGCGCCCGTTCTGAGGGCAGCGGCCTGGGCCTGGCCATCGCCGCGGAGAACGCCCGGCTGCACGGCGGGCACATCGAAGCGGGCAACCACCCGGACGGCGGCGCGGTGTTCACCGCCAGCCTGCCGCTCAACGGCGATCCCCCGATCACCGGACCGGTGCCGCGACCAGTGCCCGCCGGGCTGTAACGCACCAGCTACCCAGCGGCCTCCTACCCAGCAGCCTCCTGCCCGGCGGCCTCCTCGCGCTCCAGCGCGCGGGCCAGCGCCGCCAGCCCGGCCGAAACTCCCTCGGCATCCCCGCTCGTGTACCACTCGATGAGCAGCCCGCGCAGCACAGCCAGGATCAGCTCGGCCACTTCCCGCTTGCGCTGGTCCGGCCACCCGGCCGGGCACAGCGCCACCAGGCCAGGCAGGTACTGCTCCGACGCCCGGGCGCCCAGCCCGGCATACCGCGCCGGGTCGTACATGACCAGCCCCATGGCCTGTTCCAGCACCCGGGACGGCTCCCCCACCAGCGCAGGCCAGATCGCGCGCACCCGCTCGGCCAGCGACCGGCCAGCCGGCCCGGCCACCGCCGCGCCCAGCCCGGCCACGATCCGCCGTTCGCGCAGCTGGAACACGGCTTGCGCGAGCAGGTCGTCGGCCCCGTCGAAGTAGTAGAGCAGCACCTTGTGCGTGGTGCCGGCCGCCCGCGCGGCGCGCCGCAGCGAGAAGTCCACCAGCCCGTTGACCGCGAGATCGTCGGTCACCCGGTCGAGCAGTTCGCGCCGCCGGGCCTCACCCCGCGGCGAGCCAGCGCTGCGCCGGTAACCGGCCCGTCCCGCTGAGTTGGCCGAGGTAGTCACCTAGGCAGTGTCTCGCGAAAGACCACCTGCCTGGCGACGACCCGGCCAACCCAGCGGACCGGCCCCCACCCAGCGGGACGCCCCCCTTTAGCCCCGCTGCCGCCCCAGCCGCGCCGTGGTCTCGGCCACGTCCATGCCGTGCAGCCGGAGCAGGTTCTCACCCAGGATTTTGCGCTTGGCCTGGTCGGTGAGCTGGGGGTAGCCATAGCCCTCGCACAGGTCCTGCGGGATCTGGAAGTCCATGAACGCGCGCAGCGCCCACTGCGGATGGAAGATCGGCGCCTCCGAGCCGTAGACGATCTTGTCTTCGCCGCACCAGAACAGCAGCTTGCCGATGATCTCGGCGAACATCCGCGGCGCGCGGACCAGGAAGTTGATCGTCGCGGCCAGCGACGCGTACAGGTTCGGGTAGCGGATGAGCTGCCAGCACGTCTCGTCCAGGAACGGCAGCCCGACGTGGAAGATGACGAAGTTGATGTCCGGGAAGTTGGCCGCCGCGCCGTCCATGTCCCAGGTCTGGGTGTGCTCGATCGGCTGCGGCCCGAGCGGCACACCCTTGTGCACGCCGATCAGGTTGACCCCGAGTTGCTGCGCCTTCTCGAAGACCGGGAACGCGACCTGCGGGTCGTCCATCCGCCACGGGTACGGCGACCCGTAGTCGTAGCGCACGTTGTAGAACTTGAACGCCCTGGCGCCGAACTCGCCGACCTGCCGCTCCATCAGGTCCAGCGCCTTACGCCCCTCCAGCGGGTTGACCGAGCCCCAGAAGATGGTCCGGTCCGGGTCCCGGCTGGCCAGGTCGGCGCACTCCTGCCAGGGCGAAAGCCCGTCTTTGAACAGGTCGGTCAGCGGCAGCGGCATGGCCACCAGCATGTCGGTGTCCGACTCGTCGTAGACCATCTGCCGGATGTCGCCGGCCGTCCACTGCCGCAGGAACTCCTGCGGCGGCAGGTGGGTCTCCCCATCCGGGGTCAGCGCGTTATGGAACGCGTAGAGATGGTTGCTGAACATCTGCCCGGGCGGGCCGAACGCGTTCTTCTCCTCGAAGTTGAACAGGTGCGCGACGCCGTCGAACACGAACACGTCATCGATCATGCTGGTCACCTCCCGGCCGATGCGCAGCCAGATACGCGTCCCGGTCACCGGCCTGCGCGGGCGGCGGCAGGAAGCGGAGCAGCCGGGCGGCCCGCTCGGACAGCCGGTCGGTGGTCCACGCCTCGTCCCAGACGATGTCCACCTCGGCGCGGTCCACCCCGGGCTGGGCCTCGATCCGCTGCTGCACCTCGGTCAGCACCCGGGCCGCGAACGGGCACCAGCCCGACGTCAGCAGCAGCTCGACCTGGACCTGCCCGCCGGCCTGCCGCACCGAGCGCACCAGGCCCATGTCCACCACCGAGATGCCCTTCTCCCGGCAACAGGGGTCGTACACCTCGCTCAGCGCGTCCTCGGCCCACTGCGGCACACCCGGCATGGAACAAATGGTTGACCAGCACAGACCGTACCGATACCCCCGAAATTTCATTTACTGAACGCCAGTACCTGCACACTCACCGGTCACCCGCGCGCGGTTTGCGCAGCTCTGCCGGTTCCCTCCACGCGGCCGGCACGGCATGCTGGGTACGTGCATGCAGCCGACCACAATGGCGAGCCTGGTGACCTGATCCGCAGCGTGTCCCGGGCTCTGCGGATCATGGAAGAAGTGTCCCGGTCCGACCGGCCACTGCCGGTCAAGGTGATCGCCCGGCGCTGCCAGCTGCACGTGTCCACCGCGTACCACCTGGTGCGCACGCTGTGTTACGAGGGTTACCTGGTCCGGCTGCCCAGCGGCGACTACGCGGCCGGTTCCGGGCTGGCCGAGCGGTTCCACGACCTGATGAACTCGCTGCGCCGGCCGCCGCAGGCCCGGGCCGTGCTCCGCCAGCTAGCCGAAACCACCCGGCACAGCGCCTACCTGGCCTGCATCTCCGGGCAGCGGCTGGTCGTGGTGGACCTGGAGGAGGGCGACCAGTCGCCGTGGCTGGAGGACCTGCAGCCGGGACTGGAGACGGCCGCCCACGCGACCGCGGTCGGCAAGGCGCTACTCAGTACGCTGCCCCGCCGGGACCGCCGCATGCTGCTGGCCGAGCACGGCATGCGCCCGTTCACCCGGAACACGGTGACCGAGCCAGCCCAGATCGAGACCGAACTGGCCGAACTGGGGCCCGGCCAGCCGGTCGCTGAGTTCGGTCAGTTCCGCCCCGACGTGTGCTGCGCCAGCATCGCGGTCCCCGGGGCCGAACCAGGCACCTGGTGGGCGCTGGGCACCGCCGCCCGTGGCCTGGACATGCCGGCCAGCCTGATCGGCGAGCTGCAGTGCGCGGCCCACGATCTCACCGCAGCCGGAACTCACCCGCTCTGACCCGGCTGGTAAACGCAGCCCACTGGCCGGGCTCGAAGATCAGCTTCGGCCCCTCCGGGTCCTTGGAATCCCGCACCGCCACCACACCCGGCAGATTCCGCGCAACCTCCACGCAGGCCCCACCATTACCGTTGCTGTAACTGCTTTTGCGCCATTTAGCGCTGGTCAGGTCCATGATTGCTCTCTCCCTGCATCCCGTTAACGAAGTGTAGCGACGCCTCAGGCGACAGTGCCACGGCACGGATCAGGTCGAACACGAGGTTAAATGCGGCAATCTCGTCCATGTGCTCGATCAGCCGGGCACTCTCC
>DATCUG010000373.1:0-2505 GCA_036567525.1 Streptosporangiaceae bacterium
GGCCGCGCCGCCGCAGCCGCCCGGCCGCGGCGCAGGAAACTCGGCCCGGGCGCCGTGCTGGAGCCGCTCAGCATCCAGGCGGCCGAACCGGCCAGCCGGCCGGCCGGCCGCCGCGAGGCCGGCGACCCGACCGCACTGCGCATCAGGGAGCTGGCCGACCAGCTGGCCAGCCGGTGGCAGGACAGCCCGCCCGATCTCGTGCACGCGCATTCGTGGGTGGCCGGCGTAGCGGCGCTGGCCGCCGGCCGGGAGCTGAACCTGCCGCAGGTGCAGACGTTCTACTCGCTGGCCGTGCAGGACGGGCCCCAGGCCGGGGCCCGGCGGGCCCGGCTGGAACTGGCCCTGGCCCGCAGCGCCCGGGCCGTGCTGGTCGGCGCGTCGGCGGAAAGCTCGGCCCTGGCCCGGCTCGGCGTGCCGCAGGCCGCGATCCGGGTGGTGCCACCCGGAGTGAACACCGACCTATTCCAGCCGGACGGACCGGCCGCCGACCGGGGTGACCGGCCACGGCTGCTGATGGTGGTGACCGATCTGGCCGACGGCCACGCGCCTGCCGCCGCACTGCACGCACTGACCGCCGTGCCCGGAGCGGAACTGGTCATCGCGGGCGGGCCGGCCCCGGGCAAGCTGGCCGGCGACCCGGGCCGGCAGGCCCTCAGCAAGCTGGCTGGCCAGCTCGGCCTGGCCGACCGGGTGACGTTCACCGGCCGGCTGACGCAGGCGGGCATGCCCGCCCTGATGCGCTCGGCGGACGTGCTGCTGAACCTCAGCCCGGGCGGCCGGCTGGCCCGGGTCACGATCGAGGCGATGGCGTGCGGTCTGCCGGTCATCGCGGTCAGCAGCAGCGTGCACCAGGACGCGGTGCTCGACGGGACCACCGGCTATCTGATCGCCAGCACCCAGCCCGCGCCGCTGGCCCGCCGGATCCGCCAGCTGCTGGCTACCCCGCTGCGCGAGGGCATGTCCATCGCCGCGGCCAGCCGGGCCCGGGACAGGTACTCCTGGGACCGGATCGGCACCGAGACGCTGGCCGTGTACGAGGCAGCCGTCCAGGCAACCCACCCAGCGGCCAAGGCAGCCGAGCCGGCCACCGCCGCGGCCGGCCTGGCCGACGAGCCCTAGCGCGGTGCCGGTGCCGAGGAAACTACAGCTGGGCGCGGCGGGCGACTTCCCGCCGCACGTGCTCCGCGAGTATGCGCTGCTGGCCGACGGAGAGCGGGGCGCGGTGGTCGGCCCGCGTGGCGACGTGGCCTGGATGTGCGCGCCCAGCTGGGACAGCGATGCGGTGTTCAGCGCCCTGATCGGGGGCCGTGGCGTATACGCCATCACCCCGGACCGGACCCGGTTCGTGTGGGGTGGCTACTACGAGGACGGCTCGCTCATCTGGCGCAGCCGATGGGTGACCGAGACCGGCTTCACCGAGTGCCGGGAAGCGCTCAGCTACCCGGGCGACCCGGATTCGGCGGTGCTGCTGCGCCGGGTGCAGGCGGTGGACGGGCCGGCCCGGGTGAAGGTCGTGCTGGACGTGCGGGCCGGCTTCGGGCGGCACCGGATGACTCAGCTCCGGTCGGCCGCCGGAATCTGGACCGCCCGCAGCGGGCCGCTCCGGATGCGCTGGTCCGGCGGGGCCGGCGCCCGGGTCCGGCCCGATGGCGCGCTGGAACTCAGCCTGACGCTGCGGGCCGGCCAGCAGCACGACCTGGTGCTGGAACTGTCCAGCCGGCCGCTCCCCCGCCGCCCGGCCGACCCGGCCGCCGCGTGGCAGGCCACCGAGCGGGCCTGGGCGAGCGCCCTGCCCAAGCTGGGCGACAGCCTGGCCCCGGCCGACAGCCGGCACAGCTACGCCGTGCTGACCGGGCTGACCTGCCGCAGCGGGGGCATGGTGGCGGCGGCCACCATGTCGCTGCCGGAACGCTCCCAGGCCGGCCGCAACTACGACTACCGGTACGTCTGGATCCGGGACCAGTGCTTCGCCGGCCAGGCGGTCGCCGCGGACGGTCCGCACCGGCTGCTGGACGAGGCGGTCGCGTTCGTGGCCGAACGGGTGCTGGCCGACGGCCCGCAGCTCAAGCCGGCCTACACGGTACGCTGCGAGCCGGTGCCGAACGAGCGGACGCTGGGTACCCTGGCCGGCTACCCAGGCGGCGCCACCAAAGTGGGCAACTGGGTTAACCAGCAGTTCCAGCTGGACGCGCTGGGTGGCGCGCTGCAGCTGTTCGCGGCGGCCGCCCGGCACGACCGCCTGGACACCGGGCACTGGCGTGCCGTGGAGGCGGCGGCCCGGGCGATCGAGGCCCGCTGGCGGGATCCGGACGCCGGGGTGTGGGAACTGGACAACCACCACTGGGCGCACTCCCGGCTGATGTGCGTAGCCGGGTTGCGCGCGATGGCCGCGACGGGCGCGGCGCCCGCCCAGGCGGCGGCGTGGCAGACGCTAGCCGACACCATCCTGGCCGACGTGGCCGGGGACAGTGTGCACCCGAGCGGCCGCTGGCAGCGCGCCCCCGG
>DATCUG010000374.1:0-3227 GCA_036567525.1 Streptosporangiaceae bacterium
GTAGCCCCCGGTGTCCGGCCGCGGCACGCCCGCCACGGCCAGCCGGATGGCGCCGCCGGCCAGGCAGCACGCGGCCAGCGTGATGACCGCGGGCCCGCCCCCGCCCGCCGTCCCCGGCGGCGTCGCCGCCCAGGTCAGGCAGGCCGCGCCGAGCAGGGTGGCGGCCAGCACCAGCCGGCCCGTGCTGTGCCGCCACCGCGCCCGCAAACCAGCCCGCCACGATGCGGCCCGCCAGAGGGCGGGCGAGGAGGGCGGTTCCTCGATCATCGCCGGGTCACCAGGGCCCGCCGGGCGAACGGGGCCAGCGGCAGGTCCAGGCTCTGCTGGCCGTCCCACGCCACCACCGGCACGCCCAGCTCGCGCAGGGAGAACCGGATGGCCTGCTGCTCCAGCCGCCACAGCCGGTGGGCCAGCCGTGCGTTCCGGCCCCGGCCCAGCCACGGCTCCCCGGCCAGCACGTCCACGATCAGCACCGCGAACCCGCGCTGGCGCAGGTCACGCAGGGTCTCCACCAGCCGCGGGTCGGCCAGCGGGCTGAACACCAGGATCAGCGCGCCGGGCGGCAGCGCGGCCCGGGGCAGCCGGGCGAACCCCGGGTCGTAGGACCGGTCCCGCTCCACGGCCAGCATGCCCTCGGCGATCCGGTAGTAGTGCCGCTGGCCCAGCCCGGGCACCAGCCAGCGGGCCGAGGACCGGTAGCTGATGAAGCCGACCCGGTCCCGGGCGGCCAGGTAGGCGCGGGCCGCTCCGGCCGCGCCGCGCAGCGCCCGGTCCACCACGGTGTCCCCGGGGTCACCCTCGTCCCACGCCGCGTCGACCAGGATGATCACGTCCTGGGAGCGTTCCGCCTGGAACGTGTTGACCTGCAGGCGGCCGCGCCGGGTGGTGGCCGGCCAGTTGATGCTGCGCTGCCGGTCGCCGGGCACGTACTCGCGCACGCCGCCGAACTCGGCGCCCTCGCCGGCCGCCCGCGCGGTGTGCTCGCCGAGCCGCTGCGGCAGCCGGCTCAGCACCACCCGGGTCCGCTGCACGGCGGGCCGGGGATAGCAGTCCAGCGCGGGCAGGCCGAGCACCGCCCGGCCTTCGGCCAGCCGCCAGCGGTCGCGCAGGATGATCTCGGCCGAGCCGGTGCGCCGCCGCCCCCAGCGGCGCACGGTGAACGGCAGCGCCGCATCCGGCCCGGTGGCGTGCCCGGGCCGCTGCCCGCCCGGGCCGGGCAGTGGCACGATCGCGTGCGCCGGGCGCAGCGCCAGGTGCACCGTGTACCCGTCCGCGCCGCGCACGGCCAGCGTCACCGCGGCCCGCTCGCCTTCCACCAGCCGGCTCGCGGTCAGCGCGGCGCTGACCTGCACCTGCCCGGGCCGGCCACCGCGGCCCGCGGCCAGCAGCAGCACGGCCGGGGCGGCCAGGCCGGCGAACTCGGGGCGGCCGGTCCCGATGGCGATGGCGAGCGCGGCCACGGCCAGCGTCAGCAGCCGGCGGGCGTGTGGCGAAACACTCCAGCTCAACGCCAGTGCCGTGGCCGGTGCCGGCGCGTCCGGCGGGTGGTCAGGCATGGCTGGCCGAGTTGGCCGAACTGGCCGACGGGTCGGTCCGCGGGGTGCGGACCGTGCCGAGCAGATTGCCGATCACGTCGTCCGGGCGGACCTGCCGGACCCACAGTTCGGGCCGCAGCGTGATGCGGTGTGCCAGGGCCGGTACCGCGACGCTCTTCACGTCGTCCGGGATCACGTAGTCGCGCAGCTTGAGCAGGGCCTGGCCGCGGGCCAGCTGGATCAGCGCCAGCCCGCCGCGCGGGCTGGCCCCGACCTGGATCTGGCGGTGCTCGCGGGTCGCGCGGACCAGGGATACCACGTAGCCGACCACGTCCGGGGACACCGTGACGTCCTCCAGCGAGGCCCGCATGGCCAGCAGTTCGGCCGCGTCGGTGACCTGCTCGATGGTGGCGTTCTCGGCCCGCCGGTCCAGCCGCCGCTGCAGCATGGCGGCCTCATCCGAGCTGTCCAGGTAACCCAGCCGGAGCCGGAGCAGGAACCGGTCGAGCTGGGCTTCCGGCAGCTCGTAGGTGCCTTCGTACTCGATCGGGTTGTCGGTGGCCAGCACGACGAACGGCTGCGGCAGCGGCCGGGTCTGCCCGTCCATGCTGACCTGCCCTTCGCCCATCGCCTCGAGCAGCGCGGCCTGCGTCTTGGGCGGCGTCCGGTTGATCTCGTCGGCCAGCAGCAGCTGGGTGAACACCGGCCCGGGCCGGAACCGCATCTCCCCGGTGCGCTGGTCGTACATGGGCGCGCCGACCACGTCGGAAGGCAGCAGGTCCGGGGTGAACTGGATCCGGGCGAAGTCCAGGCCGAGCACCCGGGCGAACGTCCGGGCGATCAGCGTCTTGCCCAGGCCGGGGAGGTCTTCGAGCAGGATGTGCCCGCCGGCCAGGATGCCGGTCATCACCAGTTCCAGCGCCCGCTGGTGGCCGACCACCGTACGCTGCACCTCGGCCAGCACCCGGGCGCAGCGCTGCGCGGTCTCGTCGGGGGTCAGGGCGCTCTCGGTCACAGCCGCTCCAGTCGGTCGATGATGCGGGCCAGCGTGCGGAACGGGATGCCTGGCTGGTCGGCGTTGGTCACGGCCGGGCGGGCCGGGTCGATCCAGGTCCACAGGCCGTCATAGCCGGGCTGGCCGCCGGTGAACGCGTCCCGGGCCGCGGCCGGGTCGTCGTACAGGCTGATCCCGCGCCGCTCGGCCAGCCGGGACGCCAGCAGGTGCTCGAGCTGGGGGCGCAGCCCGGCCTCGTAGGCGGCCCGCGCGGCCTGCGCGTCGGCCAGCCGGGACTGCCGCCGCCAGCTGCCGCTGAACGTGGACAGCACCGGCGCCGGCACGGCCGGATCGGGCCCGGTCAGGTCCTCGCCCGGCGGCGCGGCAGGTGGGGGCGGCACCAGGTACCGGAGCAGGATCAGCCCGGCTATCGCGCTGACCATGGCCACCAGCGCGATAGCCATCGGCCCGGCCACCGCGTACCCGGCGGCCGCGGTGGCCGCGACCGCGATGGCGGCGATGGTGAGTTCGGGGCCGCACCGGGTGGTCATGGGCGGCCGCCGTGTGCGAGGTCCGCGTCGAGCTGGCGCAGGGCCTGCTCGGCGGCGCTGCGTTCGGTGCCGGCCAGCTCGTGCTGGGAAAACCGCGCCTCATAGAACAGCCCGGTCAGCTGCCCGGCCGCGGCCGTGCGGACCAGC
>DATCUG010000375.1:0-6904 GCA_036567525.1 Streptosporangiaceae bacterium
AGTCCCGCGCGGCCCGGCCACACCCGGCATCTCCACGGGCAGCCACCCGGCATTCCATCCGTCGCCGTTTGACGGTTGTCCGCTTTCATATGTAAGTTTTTTATGACAGGTGAAGAGTTTGACGGACAGAGGGGACAGTCATGAGCCGAGCATTAACGGCCGCCCGGGCCTGCGCCGCGCTCACCGCGCTCACCGCGCTCACCGCGACCGCCGTGCCCACGGCCGCCCAGGCCGCCGCACCCGGGTCCGCCGCCAGCCCCAGCCGCCGCGGCCAGCTCGTGTCGGCGGTGCACCTGCGCACCCTGCCCAACCGGGCCGCGGTACGGGCCGAGCTGACCGCCGATGGCTTCGACCCGAGGCCGGCCCGCTACGGCGTGCGCACGTACCGGCTCGTCTACCGGACGGTGAACGCGGCAGGACGGCCGACCACGGCCAGCGGCCTGCTGGCCGTGCCGGTGGGCCTCCGGGGCCGCCTGCCGGTGGTCTCGTTCACGCACGGCACCGAGGTCTACCGCCGGGACGCCCCGTCGATGCAGCCGCACGGCTTCGAGCCCGGGCCGGCCTACACCTACGCATCGGCCGGCTTCGCCGTGGCCGACCCGGACTACCTGGGCCTGGGTACCGGCCCGGGCGTGCAGCCGTGGATGGACGTGCCTGCCGAGACGACGGCCGCACTCGACATGCTGCGCGCCGCCCGCGGCTACCTCAGCCGTCACGGCCACCCGCTGAGCCGGCCGGTCATGGTGACCGGTTTCTCGCCGGGCGCGTCGGCCGCCCTGGGGCTGGGCCGGGCCCTGCAAGGCGGCGCCGATCACTGGTTCCGGCTCGGCGCGCTCGCGCCGATCAGCGGGGCGTACGAGTTCCGGCGCGCCGAGCTGCCTGCCCTGCTCCGTGGCGAGCTCGTGCGGCTCAACCCGAATCCGCGGCTCGGCGCCAAATACTCCGTGCTGTACACCGCGCTGACGCTGGTCTCCTTCGACCGGGTGCACCGCATCTACCGCGCCCCGGCGGCGGTGTTCCGGCCGCCCTACGCCCGCACGATCAGCAAGCTGCTGGACGGCAACCACCCAGACCAGCAGATCCTCAACGGCACACCGGCCCGGCTGGGCCAGTTGCTCACCGCCCGCGGCTTCGCGCTGCTGCGTCATCCCACTGCCCAGTTCGCCGCCGAGCTCGCCGCCACGGACAGTGTGTGCACCGACTGGACTCCGGCCGCGCCAACCCGGCTGTACTACGCGACCCGCGACGAGCAGGCGGTCACCGCCAACACCATCGGCTGCCAGCATGGGTTCGCGGCTCACGGCCGGCCCGTTCCCGCCATCAACCTGGGTACCCCGGACAACCAGGGCTCCCGGCACTACGGCTCCAATGTGGCCGGCACCGCGCGGATCGTCGGCTGGTTCAGCCGGCTCGCCCGCGGCCGATAGAGCTGGCTGGGCGGCCCGCTGCGGCAGCCCGGAAAGTGGGGACCACCTCTTACTCCAGCTCAGCGCCGGAGGATAACCTTCGGTACAGATACTAATGATCATGAGGTTAGGGACGACGAGGGGGGCGCCGTATGCCGGCTGGTGAGCCGCTGGCCGAAGCGGCGCTGGCCGAAGCGGCGCTGGCTGAGGCGGCGCAGGCGGTGCCGCTGGTCGATCACCACGTGCACGGCGCGTTCACCCGGGAGCTGAGCCAGGCCGAGTTCGAGGAGTCGATCAACGAAGGCTCACCGGATCCGGTGCCGGACTGGATGAGCCAGTTCGACTCCCAGCTCGGCTTCGCCATCCGCCGCTGGTGCGCGCCGCTGCTCGGGCTGCCCCGGCATGCCCCGGCCGCCGACTACTGGGCCAGGCGCACCGAGCTGGGCACCGCGGAGGTCACCGCCCGGCTGCTCAGCGCGGCCGGGGTGTCGGACTGGCTGCTGGACACCGGGTACGGCCCAGACCAGATACTCAGCCCGGCCGGGATGTCGGCCGCGTCCGGCACCGCCGCGCACACCATCGTGCGGCTGGAAAGCATCGCCGAGGAGATCGCGGCCGAGGGCGGGCCCGGCCCTGCCTACCCGGAGAACTTCCGGTCCCGGCTGGCCGCGGCCACGGCGGACGCGGTCGGGGTCAAGACGATTCTGGCCTACCGGACCGGCCTCGGCATCGACCTGAGCCAGCCGGACGAAGCCCGGGTCTGGGACGCGGCCAGCCACTGGATCGGATCGGGCGGGCCAGGCCGGCCACGGCTGACCGACCCGGTGCTGCTCAGCTTCGGGCTGCACGCCGCCACCGAGGCGGGCCTGCCGATCCAGTTCCACACCGGCTACGGCGATCGTGATCTCAACCTGGACCAGGCCAACCCGCTGTTGCTGCTGGACTTCCTGCGCGACCCGCGGACGGCCCGGGTGCCGGTGCTGTTGCTGCACTGCTACCCGTACCAGCGCGAAGCCGGTTACCTGGCCCAGGCGTTCAGCAATGTGTATTTCGATGTGGGGCTGGGCGTGAACTATGCCGGCGCGGCCGCGCCGACGCTGGTCGCCGAGTCGCTGGAGCTGGCGCCGTTCGCCAAGCAGCTGTACTCCTCGGACGCCTGGGGACCGCCGGAGCTGCACTATCTCGGGGCGGTGCTGTGGCGCCGGGCCATCACCACCGTCACCGGCCGGTGGGTGGACGCAGGCGACTGGTCGGCGGCCGACGCCCGCCGCGTCATCAGCATGGTGGCCAGGGACAATGCGCTGCGGGTGTACCAGCTTGGCTGAGGAGCTGCTGCGATGACCCCGGTACTCCCGCTGGAAGCGCTCGGCGCGCTGCGTGACGCGGTGCGCCGGCAACTGCCGGACGCGGAGCGGCTGCGGAGGGAACTGCATGCCCGGCCCAGCCTGTCCGGCCACGAAGAGCCCACGCTGAACCAGTTGCTGGACGCGCTGCCGGGCGGGGCCGGCGCGGAGCGGCTGGCGGCCGGCACCGGGGCGGTGCTGCGGATCGGCGGGCCCGGGCCGGCCGTGGGCGTCCGCGCCGAACTGGACGCGCTGCCCATCACCGAGGCCACCGGCGTGCCGTGGGCGGCCGGGCCCGGCGCCATGCACGCCTGCGGTCATGACGTGCACATGGCCGCGCTGATCGCGCTGGCCCGCGCCCTGCACGAGGTCGGCCCGCCGGTGCCCATGCTGGCTGTGCTGCAGCCCCGCGAGGAAGGCAACCCGTCCGGCGCGCTGGACGTCATCGGCTCCGGCCTGCTGCAGGCCCACCAGGTCGCGGCCATGGCCGCCGCGCACGTGCAGCCGCTGCTGCAGGCGGGCGAGGTGGCCTGCGCGCCGGGGGTGGTCAACGCGTCGGCCGACGAGTTCTTCGTGACCATGACCGGCCGCCCGGGACACGCCGCCTACCCGCACCTCACCCGCGACCCGGTGCTGGCCCTGGCCCAGTTCGTGGTGGCCGTGCAGCAACTGGTCAGCCGGAACACGGACCCGATGCAGCCCGCGGTGGTGACGGTGGGCATGCTGGCCGCGGGCGACGCGTCCAACGCGATCCCGGGCACGGCCACCGCGCGCGGCACCATCCGGTCGGTGACGGCCGCGCATCGTGACCGGCTGCATGAGCGGCTCCATGAGGTGGCCAACGGCATCGCGCTGGCCCACGGCTGCACCGCCGGCGTGACGATCGTCCACGGCGAGCCGGTGCTGGACAACGACCCCGGCCTGGCCGCATCGACCGCGGCGCTGCTCACCCGGCTCGGCGCCACGGTCACCGAGCCCCTGCGCACCTGCGGGGCGGACGACTTCTCGTTCTACGGCGGGGTGGCGCCGTCGCTGATGCTGTTCGCCGGCACCGGTGGCGAGCCGGGTTCGGGCCTGCACACGGCCACGTTCCTGCCCGCTGACCGGGCCGTCGCCGACGTGGCCGATGCGCTGCTGGCCGGTTACCTGGCCGGCTGCGCCGCGATCACCGGCTGATCACCGGCTGATCACCGGGCCGATCGGCACCAAGCCAGCCGCAGCGGCGCGATCATGCTAAGCGGGCGGGCCGCTCCCCGGGCTGGGCTGGCTGTAGTAGGCCGCATGGCGGCGTTCGCGGGCGGCGTAGCTGCGCGCGGTCGCGGCTTTAGCCCGCAGCCTGGCGGCGTCATGCGGCCTTACCCGCGCCATCCGGTCGAGCGTGTCGGCCAAGGCGTCCTCGGTGGCCGCGATGGCTTCGGCCATGGCTGCTATCCGCTGCCGCAGGTCGCCGGGGGACCAACTGTCTGCGGACCCGGAGCGGGACATATTCACGGCGCTGCCCGCTACCCTGGCAAAAGCGCTTTATCCTGGGAAGACGCTGACACGCCGAGCTGGCCAGGGAGACGAGCCATGGGCGACGTGACAGATGGTCAGTGGCCGGTGGCTTTCCCCTACCTGACCGGGGCGGGCACGGCCAGGCGGCACCGCTCATTGCTGCAGCAGGCCGAGACCGCGCACCGTACCTCGGCTCAGCAGCTCAGGCTGGCTGGCCGGCGGGAGGCAGCCCGCAAGGCGGAGAGCTACGCGGCCTGGACCCGTTTCGGCCTCGATGAGCCGGAAATGGCACAGCGGCTCTACGGCGTGATCAAAGCCATCCGCGCCGCACCACGACTCCGCCCGCTGGCCGGGCAGGCCCTGGACGGGGCGTTGCGGCTGCTGAAAGCCGACCGTGGGAACTTGCAGCTGGCCGATCCAGCCACCGGGGCGCTGCACATCGCGGCGCAGTGCGGGTTCGATGCGGAATTCCTGGACTACTTCGCGGTCGTGCACGACGACGGGGCCGCGTGCGGCCGGGCGGCCAGCCAGCGCTCGCAGACAGTGATCACCGACGTGACCAGTGACCCGGGTTTCGCCGTGCACCGTGAGATGGCGGCCGCGGCGGGCTTCCGCGCCGTTCAGTCCACCCCGCTGACCGGCCGCGACGGCACGCTCGTCGGGGTCATCTCCACGCATTACCCGCGCCCGTACCGCCCGCCGGATCGCGAGCTCCGGCTCATCGAGCGCTACGCGGACCTCATCGGCCAGTCAGCCGCCCAGCCGGTGCCCGCTCGGCCGGATTAGAGCAGGTCACAGAGGGCCCAGACGATCTTCCCGCCGGGGGTGCCCGGCCCGTCCGGCGCGTAGTAACCCCACTGGGCGCTCAGCGTCTGGACGAGCAGCAGGCCCCGCCCGCACTCGGCGTCCGGCCCCAGGTCCTGCGGGACGGGCTGGTGCCGGTCAGCGTCCCAGACCTGGGTCAGCACGCTGCGCCGGTCGGACGTGAGCCAGAGCCGCATCGGCAGCTGCCCGGCGCCGCGCTGCCGCGCCACCCGGGCCGAGGCGCGCACCGCGTTGGTGGCGATCTCGGAGACGAGCAGTTCGACGGTGTCGGCCAGGGCAGCCAGGCACCACTCGTGCAGCATGACCCGGGCATGCGCCCGGGCGGTAGGCACCGACGGGGGCACGGCCCGCAGCTCCAGGAAACTGCGCAGCGGCCAGTCCGCCATCCGCGCCAGGTCCTGGTCAGGCAGGAGCGCAGGCACGGCCGACAGAGCTGGCTCGTAGCCGGTGATGGCAGCGGATGACCCGCAGACCGTTTCAGTCCCTGGGACGGTCATTGCTGCACGCACGCCTCCGATCCGCTGCAGGCGTGGCCGCGGCGAGGGTGACCGCACCGGCCTAGCGGGAACGATAAGCGCACAATGCCAGCGAAAGCTCACCAAACACCGTCAAGACGACAGCCACCGATCACCAACCGCTCACCGCGCCGGGTACGCTGCCGTCATGTCTGCGCTGCGACCGTGATCCGCCGGTGCCAGGAGAGAACCACGTAACACAGCGCAGCAGGCCAGGAAGAGGTGCTGGGGCGTGGAGTTCGGGCTGCTGGGTCCGCTGGTAGTCCGGGACGGCACGCGAACCGTGACCGTGTCGGCCCCGCAGCAGCGGGTCCTGCTGGCCACCCTGCTGCTGAACGCCGGCCGCGTGGTCAGCCTGAACGCGCTGGCCGAGGTGCTGTGGGATGGCGAGTCACCAGCCGGGGCACGAGGTGCGCTGCACAGCGCCGTGCAACGGCTGCGCGCCACTCTGGGCCCGTCCGGGGCCGACCTGATCGAAACCCAGCCACCCGGCTACCTGATCAGCGTGGCCGACGGCGAGCTCGACGTGCGGGCGTTCGGCATGCTGGCTGCCCAGGGCCACGCCGCGGCGGAAGCTGGCCGGTGGACGGAAGCGGCTGACCGGCTGCGCCAGGCGCTCGCGCTGTGGCGCGGCGAGCCGCTCGCGGACGTGCCGTCGCAGCTGCTGCGGGAGCGTGAGGTGCCGCCCATCGTGGACCAGCGGCTGCAGGCGCTGGCCACCCGGATCGACGCCGACCTGCACCTGGGCCGGCACGGGGAAGTGGTCGCTGAGCTGCGCCAGCTCGTCGCGGCGCACCCGCTGCAGGAGCAGTTCCACGCGCAGCTCATGCTCGGCCTGTACCGCAGCGGCCGGCAGGCGGACGCGCTGGCCGCGTTCCAGGACGTGCGGCGGGTGCTGGCCGGCGAGCTGGGCATCGACCCGGGGCCCGAGCTGACCCTGCTGCACCAGCGCATCCTGGCCGCGGACGGTGAGCTGCTCCGCCCGGCCGACGGCGAGCTGCCCGGCCCGGCCGAGTCGGACAGCTCGCTGACCGCGTCCGCGGGCCGGCGGGACTCGGCAGCCGCGCAGGAGCAGGTGCTGCCCCGGCAGCTGCCCGCGGCCACCCGGCACTTCGCCGGCCGGGCCGAGGCACTCAAGGCGCTGGCCGGGCTGGCCGGCGAGGCCACCGGGGACGGCACGGCCACGGTGATCGCGGTCATCGATGGGACGGCCGGGATCGGCAAGACCACGCTGGCCCTGCACTTCGCGCACCAGGTCGCGGACCGCTTCCCGGACGGGCAGCTGTATGTGAACCTGCGCGGATTCGACCCGGCCGGGCCG
>DATCUG010000376.1:0-2199 GCA_036567525.1 Streptosporangiaceae bacterium
GAACGCGCCGATGGCGGCGCTGTCCCGCCACACGCTGAACGTGGCCTGCCTGGCCACCGGCCACTCGCCCATGCCGACCGCGCGCCAGCAGCCGTCGGCGCCGGCCAGCGCACGGTCCACGGCGGGCACCGCCCGGTAGAAGCGGGCCAGCCGGGTGGCCCGGATCGCGGCCCGGGTCAGCACGGCGACCGGCTGCCCCGGGGCCACGGCGGCGGCCGGCTGGCCGGCGAACAGGTCCTGCCCGGACCAGCGGCCGTGCCCGCCCGCGTAGCGCAGCCGGACCGACCAGCTTTCCTGGCCGGCCGCCCGCCAGCGGGCCGGCACCGGCGAGCGGGCCAGGAAGTGATCCAGGGCCGCGTCGTCCTGCCAGACCGCGAACATCGCCCAGCGTCGCGGGTCGGCGCCCAGGCTCATCGCGCTACCCCGCCCGGTGCCGAGCAACTTCCAGAACCTCAGGCCAGCGGTACGCGCCAGGGCGGGCCGGTCAACGGCCATCCGGCTAGCCGCCCAGCCAGCCCGCCCGGGCGGGTAGCGGGTCAGATGGAAAGAGGCGATCATGACTTACTCCTGGCTGGCGGCGGCCGTGGGCGGCTATCTGCTGGGCTCCATCCCGGTGGCGGTGCTGGCCGCCCGGGCCCGCGGCTTCGACCCGCGGCAGGTGGGTGACGGGAACCCAGGATTCTGGAACATGAAGGACCAGCTCGGCTGGGCAGGCGCCGTCCCGGTGCTGCTCGGCGACACGCTGAAGGGCACCGCGGCGGGGCTGCTCGGCGTGGCGGCCGGCGGCCGGCCTACGGTGTACCTGGCGGTCGGCGCGGCCATGGCCGGGCACGCCTGGCCCGCCTTCGCCAGGCTGCGCGGCGGGCGCAGCGTGCTCACGTTCGCCGGCGGGTTCGCGGTGATCTGCCCGCCCGCCTTCGGCCTTGGTGTCGCACTCTGCGCCACGGTCGCACTGGCCAGCCGGTCGTTCGCGGCCGGTGCCCGGGCCGGCGTGTTCGCCGCCCCGCTGCTGCAGTTGCTGTTCACCCCGCCCATCCAGGTGGCGGCCACCGGGGCGCTGATGTCATTCATCGGGCTGCGCTTCGGGCTGGCCGCGCTGGCCCGGCGGCACCAGGCGGCCCGGCGGCCCGGGCCGTGAGGCCGGCCGGCCCCTCCGGGTAGCGGCGCCCGCGCCAGGTGCGCACCGGCCGTAGCGTCGCCCCGGCCAGGCGGAGGAAGACCGCGACGTCGGCCAGCGGCGAGCAGTAGAAGCCGGGGCCGGGCCGGGCGTAGCAGCGGCGCAGCGGGACGAGCAGCGCGCCGCGCACCCCGAGCAGCCCGAGATCGAGGACGCTGGGCCGCCCGGCGGCCAGCCGGGCCAGCGGCAGTGCCGTGGTCAGCCCGAGCAGGGCCAGGTCGGCGGCCCGCCAGCGGGCGGCCGTGACGTCCGCCATCGGCAGCGACCGGCCCCACTCCCGGTACACCCCGGTCACGCTGTCGTGCATGTCCACCTCGAGCACCTGGTGGCCGTCCAGGAAGCCGATCCGCCAGCCGCGCCGGGCCAGCGACCGGCCGAGCGCGATGTCATCGGTCAGGTAGCCGCGGACCGGCGCGAAACCGCCCGCCGCCGTCAGTGCCGCGCGCCGGGCCAGCAGGCACTGGCCATTGATCACCAGGCGGTGCGGCGGCGGCGGTTTGGCCGGGCCGATGGGGCCGAACCGGTATACCAGCGTGGCCAGCATGGCTCCGTGCAGAGCTTGCTGCGCGGCACTGCCGCAGACGAACCTGGGGCCTGCACTGACCAGGTCGAACGGTCCGTCGGCCAGCGCACCGGCCAGGGCTGCGGCCAGCCCAGGGCGGGGCCTGGTGTCCGCGTCCAGGGTGAGCACGAAGTCACCGCGCGCCTCGCCGAGGCCCTGCTGGAGCGCCCACTGCTTGCCGACCCAGCCGGCCGGCAGCGGCCCCCCGGTGATCACCCGGGCGCCGGCCCGGGCCGCCACCGCGGCCGTCTGGTCGCTGGACTCGTCGTCGACCACGATCACTTCGCTGACCGACGGATCGGCCCGGGCCGCGGCGACGCACGGCCCGATGCGGGCCGCCTCGTCGCGGGCCGGGATGAGCACCGACACCGTGCCGGTGGCCGGCCGCCGGGTCCCGGCCGGTAGCGGCGGCCGGGCCGCCCGGCCCCGGGCCAGCCGGGACAGCAGCACGGCGGCCGCA
>DATCUG010000377.1:0-4552 GCA_036567525.1 Streptosporangiaceae bacterium
GGCTTGCCCTGGCCCCCCGCCAGCACCGGCACCAGCCGCCAGCCGGGCACCCGGTGCGTCACCGCGGTGATCATGATGACGGCCAGCGGGACGGCGATCAGCACCAGCGGCGCGGGCTGCAGATCGCCGGCCAGCAGCAGCGCCACCCCGGGCAGCAGCCAGGCCAGCACGAGCAGCACTGGCAGCACGGTGACCTGGGCGAAGCTGCGCCCAGCGATGGAAACCCGGCGCATCGGCCTAGCGGGCGCAGGCTTCTGGCCGCTGCTCTCGGCTACGTCGCCAGCCGGACGGGCATCCCGGACCACGCCACCACTCTAAGCGGAAGCACCCCAGCCACAACGGAACCAGGGCTGACCGATTCATCCCATTGCGCCACATGCCGCAGCCGCACACGGAACAATAGGCCGCACACCCCCGCACAATCGATGGATCTACGCCGCGAGGAGCGATGACCCGCTACGCAGATGTGGACGAGCCCGGGGGTCCAGTAGCGCAGCCCGGATACCGGGCGCCTGGACCGCGGTCAGCCGGGACGATATTGGGGGACTTGGCGCAGCCCAGCGACACCGACTGGCAGCTGTCCAATTACCTGCACGGCCCGGATGACCGGGGCGCCAGCGGGCTGGGCACCGCCGAGGCGGACACCGGCGGCTGGCGGGCCGGCCGGCAGGCCCGCCAGGCCAGCCAGCCCGGCAAGAACGGTAAGCCCAGTAAGCGCGGCCGGACCCAGCCGGGCCGGGTGGGCGGGCCACCACCGTCCGCACCCCCGGCCCGGGCAGGTTTCCTGCGCGGGCGCCGGGGCAAGTGGCTGGGCGGCCTCGCGATCCTGGCCATGGTCGGCGTGGTCGGCACCTCGCTGGTCGCCTATGGGCAGTACCGCAGCGTGCTCAGCAGCATCCACCAGGAGAACGTCACCGCCGCCATGCTTGGCCACCGGCCGCCCTACACGGCCGGGCTGAACATCCTGGTCATCGGCTCGGACTCGCGGGCCGGACTGGGCCACAAGTACGGCGCGGGCATCCAGGGCTCCCGTTCGGACACCTCGATGCTGCTGCACATCGCGCCGGGGCACACCCGGGCCGACATCATCAGCTTCCCGCGCGACTCGATGGTGCCCATCCTGGCCTGCTCGAATGACGGCCAGGGGCACTCCGGGCAGGCCGCACAGGCCGGCCAGCTCGAGCGGCTGAACGCCACGTTCTCGGCGGGCGGGGCGCCCTGCCTGTGGAAGACCCTGGAGCAGACCACCGGCATCCGTATCCAGCACTTCGTGGAAGTGAACTTCGCCGGCTTCCAGTCCATCGTCAACGATGTGGGCGGCGTCCCGGTGTGCCTGCCGTTCGCGATCAACAACGCCCAGTCCCGGCTGCACCTGACGGCCGGCAAGCACGTGGTCAACGGGGCGCAGGCACTGGCCTTCGTCCGGCTGCGCGAGGACATCGGCGAGGGCTCGGACACCCAGCGCATCCAGCGCCAGCAGTACTTCCTGGCCGCGGTCATGCAGAAGCTCAAGTCCACCGGCCTGCTCGGCCAGCCCAGCCGGATCTTCGCCGTGGTCCGCGACGTGGCCAAAGCGCTGACCACCGACAGCACCCTGGACCTGAACACCATGCTGCGCATCGCGACCAGCATGAAGAGCCTGAGCTCCAGCGCGGTGCAGTTCATCACCGTCCCGGTGGTGCCCTACCCGGGCGACCCGGCGGCCGAGCTGTCCTGGGCGCAGCCGCAGTCCGACCGGCTGTTCCGGGCGGTCGAGGCCGACCACGAGCTGCCCACCGCGACCAAGGGCAAGAAGGCCAGGCAGACCACCGTGCCCACGGTCAGCCCAGCCAAGGTCAGCGTGAACGTGCTGAACGGATCCGGTGTCACCGGGATCGCCGGCAGCACGGCCAGCGCCCTGACGGCCAAGGGGTTCAAGGTGACCGGCACCGGCCCGGCGCTCAACTACAACTTCACCAGCAACGTGATCGAGTACTCCTCGGCCGCGCAACTGCCCGAGGTGAACACGCTCAAGGCCCAGCTCGGCTCGGTGGCCGTCAAGCAGGACGCGGCGCTGGGCTCGAACTCGCTCACGCTCATCCTCGGCTCCAACTTCACCGGCCTGAGCCAGACCTCCGGCGCCAGCTCAGGTTCGGCCAAGTCGGCCTCGCAGAAGCTGGACAACCTGGCCAAGAGCTACGGCGGCATCACCGCGAACACGAATATCTGCGCTGACTCCGCGGCGTTCGCCGGCCCGGACACGCCGCTCCCCGGCGGCTGACCAAAACCCAAAAGCGCTCATACCGAACGCCAATGCCTGCCCCGGGGTTGGCCTGGGCGCGCGGGCGATGGGTGGCTGGCCCAGGTGCCTGGTCCGAGGTTGGCCTGGGCGCGCGGCCGGTCGGTGGCTGGCCCAGGTGCCTGGTTCGCGGGTTGCCTAAGTGTCGGCCGTGGCCGGGGTCGGCCACTCCACGGCCGGTGCCCGGCTGCGCCGCAAGCCGAGCTGCGACAGGGCCAGCCAGGCCCACAACCCGAGCGGGTACATGAAGTAGCCGAACCGGGTCGCCGGGGCCAGCGTGAACATCAGCACCAGGCCGATGATCAGCCGCCAGGTAGCGGCGGGCACGGTCCGCGGTGGCCGCACCACCAGCGACACGAGCACGCCCAGCCCGGCCAGGCAGAGCAGCGACACAGCGATCAGGTGCCCGGTCTGCCCGGTATCCGCGAGTACGTGCCCGGGCAGCGGGCTGACCGCCTGCGACTTGACGCTGGCCAGGCCGAGCGGGAACAGGATCGTGTTGTCCACCAGGGCGTGCCCGCCGAGCAAGGAGACCGGCACGATGATGGCGCACGCTACCAGCACGGCGGTGGCCAGGAACCGGGCCGCGGTGCGCCGGCCGTCCCGGACCAGCACCATAGTGCCGGCCACGACCAGCGCGGGCCACGCGGTCGCCTTGGTCGCGGCCGCGACGCCCAGCACCGCGCCGGCCAGCAGCGGCCGCGGGTGCCGCCAGAGCAGGGCCAGGCCCAGGCAGATCAGGGCCAGCACTGGGACGTCGGTGCCGCCCACGGTGAGCGAGAACGCGATCACCGGGGTGGCCGTCACCAGCACGGTCCAGCGCAGCACGTCCCGCGCCCCGGCCACGGCCAGTGCGATCGCGAACAGCGCGACGAAGCCCACGCAGAACCACACCCGCGGATCGGTGAGCAGGCCCGGGCCGAACAGCGCCCGCGGGATGCCGAAGATCGCCATCACCGGCAGGTACGGGTTGTAGACGTTGGGGTCGTGGGTGGCCCGGACCACGGCGTCGCTCAGGTACGGCGACCCGTGGTGCACCATCAGCCGCGCGCCGCGGGCGATCACACCGACCTCGGGCTGCCACTTGCCCTGCTGGGCCAGCACGGCCAGCGGGGCGATCAGTGCCCCGCCAGCGCTGAGGATCAGCGCCACGTCCACGCTCCGGGCGGCGTTCCAGGCCAGCACGATCACGACGGCCAGCACGTACGCCCCGGCGGCGAACAGTCCCCACAGCCGGTGCAGGCCATCGCTGCTGAACACGCTCATCCCGATGGCGAACAGCGCGCAGCCCGCAAACAGCACCGCCAGCCAGCGGCGCGGGATGGTAACCGGTGACTGCCATCCCCCGCCCGGCTCAAAGCGGCGCAACGGCGCGTCCCTGAGCTGGAGCATCTTTGACAACCTCCACGCGCGATCCTAGCCGTTCACCGCCAGGACGCCTGGCTGGCCGCCCCGGGCCGGATCCGGCGATGGGCCACGAGCCAGCCGGACAGGCCGTTGCCGATGAGCAGCCAGCCGAGGTAGCCGATCAGCACCAGGTAACCGACGGTGCTCAGGCCGACCATGGCACCGAACCCGGCCACCAGCATCCGGCCCTCCCAGCCCAGGCTGCCCCGCGCGCCGCGCGGCGTGAGCGGATGCCGGGCCTGGTAGGCCACGTCGAGCTGGCGCAGCCCGGTCAGGCTGATCAGGGCGAACGTGACCGGGCCGGGCACGCCGACGGCAAAGCCCAGCGCAGCCAGGTAGATGTACTGGCCGGCCTGGATGATGACCGGGGCCAGCCAGTCCAGCGGCCGGTCGTGCGGGTGCGCTGAGCCGGGGGCGGCCAGCAGCATGGCGGCCACCGGGGTGAGCAGCACCAGCCCGTCCAGGCTGCCCAGGCCGAGGGCGGCCAGCAGCACGGTGGCGATCAGCCCGGCCACCGCGGGCGGCAGCGGCACGAGCTGGCCGTGCACCAGCGCACCGGCGAAGCGGGCGATCGGCCCGTCGTCCCGGCAGGCCGGCACTCCCCCGGGCTGGCCGTCTGCGGGCGGCTCGGTTGCGCCGGGCTCGCCAGCTTCCCCGGGCGGGTCAGCGGTCCCGTCGCGGATCAGGCCGGTGGCTGGCGGCCGCGGCCGGGATGGCCCGGCCACCAGCGCCCAGGCCAGCGCGACCGCGCCGCAGCAGGCCGCGGCCAGCAGCGCGGTCCGGTTGCCGTAGTAGGCCGCGGTGCCGGTGATGACCACGGCGCGCAGCCAGGCTGGCACGGCGAACACCTGGTCGATGACCATGCCC